>CAZHOA010000053.1:0-5602 GCA_964534385.1 uncultured Candidatus Saccharibacteria bacterium
GTACTATTGGGATTTCCACAGCCCACATACCGCCACCAGATAGCCTTTTTGGGCGGATTATAGATCGGCTTAATCTTGAACGACGACTAAAGCGCATCAAAAGCAACCTTGTGCTCTGTGGTATCGGACTGGCCGGGCTATTGATCCTTGTGTCGGCAACGTTCATAGATCTGCGCGGCGTCATACATGAATCCGCATCTCTGGAATTTGCTTCTCTCATACTGTCCGATCCTGATGTCGTCATAAGGCATTGGCACAGTTTTTTCTTGTCATTCTTCGAATCGTTACCCCACATTGAACTAGCCCTATTTCTGACAATCCTGGCATGCGTTCTCCTCATAAGTAGATTAGCCACCATAACCGTGTATATGTTCTCATTCATAACGGAACAAATACACACTTCATAATTTATGTCACTATCATCATATGTTCGATCAAAAAAATTTATCGCCGTTATCGTCGGTATCTTCGGCCTGGCACTGCTCGTGATCAGTTTCAGTGTCGGTGTGGCAGTCGGCTACCACAAAGCCTCATTCTCGTATGCCTGGGGTGAACACTATGACCGCAATTTCGGCGGCCCGCGCCACGGGATATTCGGTATGCATGGCTCACCGCTCTTCATGAATGCCCACGGAATCTTTGGTACTATTATTAAAATTGACAACAACACACTTGTCATTAAAGACAAAGATAGCACGGAAAAAATCGTACGCGTCAATGACAATACAACGATCAAAAAATTGCGCCAGACGATCAGCCTTAAAGACCTTGTCATAGATCAGCGCGTCATTGTCATTGGCGAACCGAATGACCAAGGACAAATCGAAGCAAAGTTTATCCGTGTATTAAATTAATTTTTCAATGTTTCGAACAATAAAAAAATCTATCCTCAACCACAAATTCTTGACTGTTATACTGCTCCTCGCAGCAGGCGTTGGCAGCCGCTACTATTACCAGACAAAACACGACACCAGTCAACAGAACCGCTATGTCTTAGCTGCCGTCACGAAAGGTACGATTATCACGTCAGTCACTGGCAGTGGTCAGGTCAGTGTTGCCGATCAGATTGATGTCAAACCAAAAACATCAGGTACGGTACTCTATACTACTGCCAGAAACGATCAATACGTGAGGGCCGGTGCACTCATCGCGCAGCTTGATGTCCGTGATGCTCAAAGAGCAGTCCGTGATGCCGAGATTAATGTGCAGAATGCCCAGGTCGGTTTGGCGAAGCTACAACTGAATCAGCAACAGGATATCCCAAAACTCCAAGACTCCTCAGCAACCAACCAAAATAATCTCAACCAGGCATATCAGAATGGTTTCAATGAAGTTGCCAATAGCTTCCTTGACCTACCGAATATGATTACCTTGATTCGCGGCATTTTGTATGACACAACCGTGGGCACTTCAGGACAATCAAATTTCGGGGCATATCAGGACCTCATGGATCGCTATAACGTCGAACAGCTGATCGTTATGATTAATCAGGCAAAAGATGACTATCTCACGTCAACCAGTCAATACAACAAAAATCTTGAAGACTACAAAGCCACAAGTCGCGATGCGACACCGGAACAGATTAATGCCTTGCTCTCGGCGACTCTCACGAATGTCAAAACGATGGCCCAGTCAATCAAAGACGAGCAGAATATTTTGGACACCGTCGTCCAAAGTTTAAAACAGTATCAGCAAAACCGTATAATTCCACCGGCCATAGCACAATACCAATCGGATATCACAGCAGCAATCGGCAAACTCAATAGTCACACAACCAACCTAACAAACATTCAGAATACGATTACATCGACAAAACAATCTCTGGCCAGCATCCAGAGAGATGTCAATGCGGCACAAGCAACCCAACCGCTCGATATCCAAAGCCAGCAGATTCTCATCCAACAACGCCAGGCTGCCTTGCAAGATGCTCGCGATACCTTGGCCAATTATTCGGTCCGCGCGCCATTTGCAGGCATCGTGACGAAGTTCAATACTAAACGGGGCGATGTTGTGTCACCCGGGAGTACTATCGCGACAATTGTAACCAAACAAAGCATCGCCGAGATATCTCTCAATGAAGTTGATGTGGCCAAGATCAGCATCGGTGAAAAAGCGACACTGACGTTTGATGCTATCGAAGGTTTAACAATTACCGGCACGGTGCAGCAGATTGATACGTTGGGCACGGTCACACAGGGTGTTGTCACCTATACGGTCAAGATTGCTTTTGACACACAAGATAATCGTGTCAAACCAGGTATGAGCGTATCCGCGGCTATTATTACCGGCACGAAACAAGATGTACTCTTGGCACCAAACGCGGCTATAAAATCAGGCGGGGATACAAGCTATGTGGAACTGCCCGATGAGACTAGTACAAGTCGTGAGCAGCTATTGGCCGATAGCACCGCCGCCATAAATGGCATAGTTCTGCCTTTGGCACCACAACGACAAACAATACAAACCGGCCTTGCCAATGATACCTACACGGAAATAACAAGCGGTTTGAAGGAAGGCGATCTGATCATCGTTCGAACGATTACGCCGACAGCAGGCACAACACAATCAACGCAAAATCGCAGCCTCTTCCCAATTGGCGGTGGCGGCCGAAACACCAGCGGCGGCGGTGCCGTCCGAGGACTTAATGGCCGCTAACTTAATACGACTCCGCACAGCTAAGCGACATTAGATTTTATTCAACAATCTATGATCCAATGTCACAACATAACAAAAACATATACCAACGGCAGTAATACAACAACAGTCTTGAAAGGTATATCTTTTACGATTACCGAAGGTGAATTTGTTGCCATCATGGGTCCGTCTGGTTCCGGCAAATCAACACTCATGCACATTTTAGGCGCGCTCGATACACCGACGACCGGTTCATATATATTGGATGGTACTGACGTTTCACAACTTTCGGATGACCAGCTGGCCGATATTCGTAATAAGAAACTCGGATTTGTATTTCAATCATTCAATCTCTTGCCCCGCACCAGCGTATTGCGCAACATCACGTTGCCACTTCTGTATGCCGATGTACCATACCAGGAACGCGAACCACTAGCACGGGCTGCCTTGCTGAAAGCGGGCATGGAGGAAGCGCGTTTTCATCATACATCCAATCAACTATCGGGCGGACAAATGCAACGCGTCGCTATCGCCCGAGCTCTCGTCAACAATCCATCGCTCATTTTGGCCGACGAGCCGACTGGCAACCTCGATACCCAAACAGGCGAGATTGTCATGCATACATTTCAACGCCTCAATCGTGAGCAGGGCAATACTATCGTACTCATCACGCACGAGCCGGATATAGCCCACTATGCCAATCGCATCATCCACATCAAAGACGGCTATATCATAAAAGATCAGCCGCGTATATAAACCATAACCAATGCTCATTTCAGACATCATACAAGAAACAATATCGGCGCTCTTCGTCAATAAAGTCAGATCGGGCCTGACTATGTTAGGTATCATCATCGGCATTGGTTCCGTTATTGCCATGATCGCTATAGGACAAGGTGCAAAAAGTACAATTGAATCAAATATCCAAGCCCTGGGTTCCAATTTAGTCATCGTTGTACCGGGTGCACAACGGGGCCCCGGCTTTCAAATTAGCAGCGGCCGCGGTAGCGCACAGACATTGACACAGCAAGATGCTGATGCCGTACAACAAATTAACTTGGCTGAAGCAGTGGCACCCGAATTATCCAGTCGATATCAAGTGACAGCGCGCGGTACCAACACAAACACTCAAATCGTAGGGACTGTAAGCGTATATCCCGATGTGCGCAATGTTCAGGTAGATAACGGATCATTCTTTACCGACCAGAATGTAAAAAGTCTCACAAAGGTCGCAGTCATCGGTCCGACGGTACGCGATGATCTGTTTGGCGCCGATACCGATCCAATCGGTCAAAATATCCGCATTAAAAAAGTCGATTTCAAAATCATCGGCATAACAAAGGCAAAAGGCGGCAGCGGTTTTTCAAATCCTGACGACATGATTTTTATTCCGATCAGCACCGCGCAACATTTTCTGGCCGGTAGTACCTATGTTAGCGCGATCAGTGTTCAAGCCGTCGACCAGCCATCTATGCCAGCTCTGCAAGACAATATTACAAATGTCCTGCTTGACCGCCATCATATCTCAAACCCCGACCTAGCTGACTTCAGTACGGTCAATCAAACAGACATTATCGCGACAGCATCGGCCGTGACCAGTACGTTTACGATATTGCTCGGTTCTGTCGCCGGTATCTCATTAATCGTCGGCGGCATCGGCATTATGAATATGATGCTAACAACGGTTACAGAACGCACACGCGAGATCGGCTTGCGTAAGGCGATAGGCGCAAAGCACAAAGATATTAATATACAATTCCTGGGTGAATCCATTCTTCTGACATTTATCGGCGGCATGCTCGGCATCGGACTTGGCTGGGGAGCAGCTCTTCTGGTATCGCGATTTGGCGGCATCACAACATCGGTTTCATTATTTTCAATAACATTAGCATTCGGCGTCTCGGCAGCTATCGGCATTATTTTTGGCTACTATCCCGCTCGGAGAGCAGCCACGTTAAACCCGATAGAAGCCCTGCGTTACGAATAAATATATGAAAAGTAGTATTGTTTCATTTTTAGTCGGCGCCGTGATTGTCGGCGGCAGCAGTTTTTATGGCGGCATGCATTATGCTCAAAGTCAAACACCGCAACGCGGCAACGGAATGTTCGCTATTATGGGCAACAACGGCGCCATCAGAGGACAGCGTAATGGCCGAGGCGGCATGATGGGAGGGGGATTTACCGGCGGCGAGATCATTGCAAAAGATGACAAAAGTATTACTATTAAAATGCCTGACGGCGGATCGAAAATCATATTCTATTCGGGCAGTACGGAAATTGGCAAGTTCACCAGTGGCGCCCCGACTGATTTGATTATCGGCAAAATAGTGAGTGTTCGTGGCTCAGTAAACCAAGACGGCAGTATCACAGCACAATCACTCCAACTGCGACCCAATCTTCCCAGTCCAATCCCTAGTGTGAATAAATAAGGGTCCATTCACTATATTACATAAATAAACTTCATTATGAACAACCAAATACAAGACAATCCCAAGAGCAACATGACAGCGCTCATTGTCGGTATCATTGTAATTGTCATAGGTATCGTGGCCTATGCATTCACACGTCAAAGTCCCACTACGCCGAGCAGCCAAGATACCGGTGCCATTGACACCATGGCTACGACTCCGGAAGAGTCCATGACGCCGGAAGTATCTTTGTCTCCGGAACCGTCGGAACCAACCATGCCGACCAAAGGCACATCAGTAAGAACATTTACCGTAACCGGTCAGAATTACTCCTTTACTCCTTCAGAAATTAAGGTCAAGAAAGGCGATACGGTAAAGATCGTATTCAAAAACACAGGCGGATTCCATGATTTGGTCCTGGACGAGTTCAATGTCCGCACACCGCGTATTCAAGACGGCGGCACGGCAACCGTGCAGTTTCTCGCCAACAAAACGGGCACCTTCGAATACTACTGCTCCGTCGGCAATCACCGGGCCATGGGCATGAAAGGCAACCTCAT
>CAZHOA010000054.1:0-2002 GCA_964534385.1 uncultured Candidatus Saccharibacteria bacterium
ACAATATTGTTGAGCTTGTAGCTGACGTAAGACAATAAATACACAACGCCTTCAAGACAAAAACCTGCACGCCGACAAGATACAATGACACCACAAAACCACACGCCAGCAATAACCACAACACCTGCACCACACGCGCACGCCGCGTATCGATATATGCGACGAAGAGCACAATAATCGCCAGATAGTACCCCAAACCCACTAGCTCCAACGGCACGCCGAGCACCCTTGCGTATGAACTTGTCAAAACTGTGTCACAACCGCTGGTAATGGTGCACGGCACCGGCAAACCCGCGAAGTGGTGAAAGGTAAGATACGAAGCATCCAGAAAACCAAGCACGGCAAAGATACCGAAACTAATGAGAAGCCACAGAGGAAATGGTCGTGCCATAGAGGAAAATTAAGGCGTCGGCGAAGTCATAGCAGCGTTCAAAATGGATTTGAAATCTTCATAGCTGCTTGGAGCTATTTTTTTGTTATTCAAAAAGAATGTCGGCGTACTGTCAACACCGGCCTGGATACCACTTTGATAATCTTTGTCTACTTTATCCTTGACGACACCCGAATCAATATCGCGCTTCCATTGATCAACATTTAATTTTAGTGATTGGGCGTACTGCGTAAATACAGCCTCCGGCTTTGGCGACTCAGCCCAGTCTTGCTGATGTTCGAAGACAAGATCATGCATCGGCCAGAATTGACCCTGTACGCCGGCCGCGCCCACAGCTCGGGCAGCATACGTTGCGTTATTGTGAATTTGTGTTAATGGAAAATTCCGATAGACGAGACGTAGCTTGCCGGTGTAATCCTTGAGTAATTGCTGGAGTAATGGATGATAGGCACCGCATCCCGGACACTGGAAATCAGCATATTCAACCAGCGTCAGCTGAGGGTTCTGAGCGCCAATCGTCCAATCGCTTGTCGTTACCGGAACAGCAAGTACGGCACCCGCACCGCTGCCCGGCACACTGCGCACCACCTTCACTAGACCGATGACGATACCAATGAGAACCAGCACTGTACCGCCCCACAGCATCCAGCGTCGATATGATTTGCTTTTATTACGCTGTTGAAACTCACGAATACGCTGTTCGCGCTCAGTCGCCCGCATCTCGCGCCTTGTTTGTCCCTGTACTTCTGTAGATATATCCATATTTGGCCATTGTAGCAAAATCTGAAAATTAATAAAGTTGCCGATTGGACTTAAATCAATTACTCTAAATAGAACCATGGATCAGCCTGAAAAAGATAAGCTACTGAAAGCGGCTCAGGATCACGTCAGCGATAGTATCCCGCCAATTGCCCAGGAGATGGAGCTAACTCAGAAAGCTGCACGAGAAAAACAGATAGAATACGAGCGGGTCCGGAATACGGCACGTGCTGAGATTACATTGCTGGCGCGTGGCCAGATGATCCAGGCACAACAACGCGTCCACGAGCTCAATCACCTCAAAAGCTCACCGTATTTCTTTCGTTGCGATGTGCAATTTACCGGCAAAGACAAACCCGAGACGCTGTATTTCGCCAGGTTCCCATATACCCAAAAAAATATTTACTCCTGGGTTACACCGGCAGCGGCCATACGGTTTGAAGAACCGGGATCTTTTAAGTACGCCATTCCTCACGGCGGTCAGCAGACAGGCACCTTGCTGCGCAAAGACCAGTTTATGATTGTCGGTGGAACAATCCGATTCATGGCTACCGAGTCACTCGGCATTGCCCGTGAATTGATCTACCAGGAATATCTCAGCCAGCGGAAATCCGCATTTGTACTGCCGGAAATCGTGGAGCAAATGGAACGCGCCCAAGATCAAGTTGTCCGTGCTCACTACAAAGGTTCATTCCTGATATCCGGACCGGCCGGCTCCGGCAAAACAACACTCGCCCTTCATCGTGTCGCCTATATTTCCCAATCTCCCGACACATCAGATCTGTTCCCCGGTGCTTCAATCATTGTCTTCGTGCAGGACGCGCGGACGAAGACATATTTCTCCGGCCTTCT
>CAZHOA010000054.1:2102-5553 GCA_964534385.1 uncultured Candidatus Saccharibacteria bacterium
CAACTTCACACTGTAGAAGAAATTATTAAACGAGACAAAATGGGTCACGTCAAACGCTCAACGCACAGTGTGCCGCTGAGCTACTCTCTGATTGTCATCGATGAAGTTGAAAATTATCTGGCAGACCAGATTAAAATTCTACAGGCATGCATCAATCAGACAACACAGGCGATGCTCTATGTCGGTGATCTGGCCCAGCAAACCCAGCTGTGCACCATTCAAAATTGGGAATCCATCAGCGAGGAGTTCGGCGAGAATCGCAAAGTCGTCCTCAACAAAGTCTATCGCAACACACGACCCATTCTCGAATATATTCGTTCACTAGGCTATACCGTCACCATACCCGACGGCATTCGTGACGGCGTCGCGGTTCAGGAGATACAGGCCACAACGCACACAGACGAGCTGGCAAAAATACAAGAAATTATTAAAAATAACCAGGGAACTGTTATTGGTATTCTTGCCAAAAATACAGAGTACCTCGAAGCTTTCCAATCTCTCACGGAGAAGCATTCCAATGTCCACGTTTTGACAATTAACGAAGCTCAGGGTGTTGAGTTTGATGTCGTCTGCCTGGTCGGCATACATCGGGATATTTTTGTCGTCCCCGGAGGTAATACTAGTGACAACCCAACTCGGCATGAGCAGCGGCGGCGCGTCAACCGGGACCTCTTGTACGTCGCCCTCACTCGCGCCATGAATGAGCTGTACATTTTCACGGATCACGATCTGACCTCGATCGTCCAGGCACTCAATAATGAGTCGAGCGCATTGCCACCTAACTAATTTTAAAAAAACAAAAAAGCCTACCGTTACTGTAACGATAGGCCAACACACGACATATGCTTTAACGTCTTTCGACAACTCGGTGCACGTCGTGTGAGATAAAGGACAATATTAAGGACAGACTTTTGCTTTCATCTCAGCTAGTGACGGTGCCTGTTGTGGCACGTCAGATGGCCGTACATACTTTGCCTTGAAAGCATTCTGCAGTGCGGCATCATAGTCCGCCTGCATCCGGACGTAGTTTTGTTCGAAAGCCAGCAATTGACTGCGACGCTGGGTTTGTTCATTCGAATCAGTTGCCTGATCTAAGGCTTTTTCTGTAGAACAAACTTGTTGCGCCGCAGCTTTCAACTTATTGTGATATGTGTAGGCAAATTCCCACTGCTGACTTACATTTTCAACAGATGTGACTTTACCCGGCGCGCTACCCCAGCCATATAGCCAGGTGAGAACACCAATCAGTACCACAAGAATAAACCCAGCTACAAACCATTTAGCTAGCCAGCCGAGTCCTTCCGGTGTCGGTTGGGTATCCTTGTAAAATTGCCTCGCATCATCTCTGTTAGACATTATCTCTTACCTCCTAAATTTTTCACTGCGTTTTCTAAAATTTCATTAGCAATTTTTGGATTGCCCTTACGCAACGCATCGCGAGCCGCATTTTGCGCTTCTAGCAATTGAGGGTCGCTTTGCATAACGATCTTAGTTTCTTGTCGCTGCCAAATCGTTGGCTCCGTCGTACAAAAGCACGGCATATTGTACCAGTCGGCATAATAATCACCCGGCGTAAAGCCGTAGCGATATTCGCCGCTTGAACCGAACATACCATCCGGTCCCGGTATCTCCGGGAAATAGCTTCCGCCACTACCACCAGCCAAAGCTATTGACGTCGGGTATGGCCGCTTATTTCCAGATGCCAACTTACCAACAATCGGCACCGTGAATATGGGCGATGACGGAATCGGAAACGCTGAAGTACACCATAGAATTGTCGTCGGATCATCAGCTATCTGCTGACGCTTATTGTATATCTTCCGCTCCATATCATTCTTGGGCTGATATACCTCGCCATTCTGCGCTTTTTCCTGCGCCCGTTTCTGCGCTTCTGTCCGATTATCATCACACGCTGCGAAGATAAAAGTCCCCAGGAACATTACGCAGATTAATAGAATCTTAAGCCCTACGCATTGTCTCATATAAATCATCTCCTTTATTGAGCTGTCAACGTACGTGCACATAGTACATCATATAAAATTATATGTCAAATTACACCCATCTCAAATTTGACTGAAATAATTTAAAATGCTATTATATGAGCGTTATAACTTTAAAATCTAAAGGAGTACAAAATGTCAGAACCAGAACCGGAATCAAAAACGGAAGCACAGAAAAAAGGTACGAAGGTAACGTTGCCACCAGGCGTGGCAGAGAGCGGCGCAATAATCGAGACGTGCGAGCTCTTCGATCCTGATTTCTGGGCGAAGATGGGAATCGACGTCAGAAAACCGAGAACAGAGGCGGAGAACCCGTCCAAAGATGAGGATGCTGAAAAGAAAGAATAGTCTACTTCTACTCGACCCCAGACCTCCAAACCTGCCTCGGCAGGTTTTTTTATTACAACGGTGGACCCGGGGGAATTCGAATCCCCGGCCTCTGCAATGCGAATGCAGCGCTCTACCAGCTGAGCTACGGGCCCGTCTTTGGATGCCATCCCACAAAGTATACTATAGGTACGCGCTCGACAAAAAGCAACAAAAAAGACCCGGCTATGGGTCAGTTGGCAAGACACTTACATATTCGTCTTCTATATAAGACTCACGCATCAACGTCTTGCCAAAAAGATGAGCGGGCAAAAAAGAAGGAGCGAGACATTCTTACGCTCGTTTTTTGTGGAAAACACATCAGTAAACGTCTCGCTTCATAAAGAACAAGAGCTGACAGGACACTAATGACTTCGCTCAGGGCGAACACGGAAATAAACGTCCTGTCAGCATGAAAGGGCTATGCCAGACATTTGAAAGATCGTCATTTTTGAGACATCATAGAAAACGTCCGACACAGCATAGAAATCATCGAGACAAGTAGCAAGACACCTGATGAGACGTGTTAACACACCATGGTTTTCGTCTTGCTTTAGAAAAATAATCGGCGAGACATGGGTCTATTCGTATATGCGTGATAGACAACATCCGGATCGTCTCGCCGACACAACGACAACATTCAATACGAGCCTCGAGTCATGAAAACATTATCTTTTTCATCCTCGGACAGAGTAAACCACGTTTTCATACTCAAGGTCTGTCGCACATATCATATTGAGCTGCGAGTGACAAGCTTGATGACGTTTGAATACACACCGCCCTACGTCCCTCGCAGCTCAATGCCTATATCAATTGCCTTGCGTCATAGCCATCTGCGCACCCGCCTGACTCTCGCGTTCCAACCGCCACCATTCGCGATGCAACCATTCAACGAATTTGGTCAACGTGCGCCACGTAGCCATCTTGTGGATGTGAATGTCCGTATATCGTTTTTTATCATCCACCACGATAATCTCTGGGTGCTTCTCTCGGAATTTAACCTTGTATTCCCGAAATTTGCGACCCCAAATCGAATCGGGACGGCGATTAAATTGATCGCCCAGAAGATACAGCGTCTGGCGCAT
>CAZHOA010000055.1:0-5546 GCA_964534385.1 uncultured Candidatus Saccharibacteria bacterium
CTATCATGTTAGTCGTATCAGATCATCAGCGCCAGAATTTCATTTTTATCATGACATCTAATCTTGGTTCCGAACACTATTTTACACCGCCCAATTCCAAGTATGGCTTTGGTCATGCGGTGGAGATAGATCAGTCGACAGTGCAGAGAACCCGAGAGGAGATGCATGCTAAGGTTATTGAGTCAGCCAAAAAGCATTTTAGGGCTGAATTCTGGAATCGCATTGATGAGATAGTGGTATTCGATTCACTCAATCAAGAGGCGATTCGGGATATTGCGAAATTGTTGATGACCAAGGAGCGTGATCGCTATCTTGTAGAAAAAGGCTTTGCGTTATCATGGGATGACACAGTGCTAAACTATCTCGCCCAACGCGGATTTAGCCAGCACTACGGGGTGCGTCCGATGAAGCGGGAAATCGAAAACAGCATTCAGCTTTTGTTGGCAGCCCCGGTATTTCGCGGAGAGATCCAGAGGGGCGATGAGATAGCGCTCCGAGTTGCAAACAACGCTATTGTGTGGGAAAAGGCTGGAGCAACTCCAGTACCAGTACCAGTAAGTGTCTAAGAGGCCTAGCGCCTCTTTTTTCTTTGTCGGCTTTGGGCTCAAGCCTGTCGAAGAGGTTCAGCGGATAGGGTTTTATGCACTGGATTTAGAATCTATCATTTGACCTGTGGTATAATGAAAATATGAAATTGGATACGCGGCAACGCACGATGTTGATTGTATTGTCGCTCATTAATTTTTTTAATTATTTAGATCGTAATGTTATTTTTCCGTTATTTCATCTGATCAAAGTTGAATTTCACGTCAATGACTTTCAGCTCGGACTTCTCGGTACGCTCTTTTTGCTGGTGCATTCATTGGCGAGCGTGCCGTTGGGCGTTTTGGCCGATCGGTATTCTCGCAAAGTTATCATTGCAAGCGGTGTTTTTTTCTGGAGCATCGCCTCATTTTTCACAGGTCTTGTTTCAAGTTTCCGCGGATTGTTGACTGCCCGTTCATTGGTGGGAATTGGCGAAGCTAGCTATGCTCCGGCAGCGACCTCGATGATCTCTGATAATTTTTCACAAAATATCCGCAGTCAGGCGCAGGGCATTTACAATGTCGGTTTGTTTATCGGTGGTACGCTGGGTGCTATTATCGGCGGGTTGATTGCCTACTATTTCTCGAGTTGGCGCCTAGCTTTTTTTATTGTTTCGGTTCCCGGCATTATTTTGGCCTTTTTAACGTTGCGATTACACGATGTCCGTCGGCATACGCCGCAATTCTCGTTCGATATGATTGGTTTATTCAAAAATGCCGCGTATATTTGGATGCTCGTTAGTGGTACACTTATTAGTTTCTCGGCCGGCGGGATGATTACCTGGGGTGTTGAGTTCATCACACGGTATCATGGCTACAATTTGCGGGATGCGAGTGTGGTTTTGGGATTATTATTAATGCTTGCCGGTGTGCTTGGTATTTTGATCGGCGGTTACTTGGCCGATGTCTTGCATCGCATGTTTGTCTGGGGACGCAGCCTGCTCATATCGTTATCATTGATCATCGGTGCGCCTTTTATGTTTCTCGGTTTTTATGTTACAAGCCACGGTTTTCTTTTTTTGCTGTATTTTTTCATTGGTATCGTACTGACCAGTTTTTATTATGGCCCGGCTATTGTGGTGATGCACGATGTGGTGCCGCGACATTTACGATCAACCGCGTACGCGATCTACCTGCTCGTTATACATTTGCTCGGCGATACTATAGCGCCGGCGTTGATCGGCCGTATTTCTGATATGTCGAATCTGCGCCTCGGTCTCGAAGTGTGCGCATTGGCCATTCTCTTGGGTGGATTTGCCTTTGTGCCGATCTGCTTCTTGATCCGCAAAAAACGTGAATTCAAAAATGACGTCGCCGCTTTTGAGTATAGCGGCTAAGACCTCGAGGAAATCTTGACACAGTCAGTTTATGCACTGGCTGCTTGCTTAATTCTATGTTCATGATACAATCCCGGCAAAGAGTCTGCTGTTTTAAAATGGGGTAGAGGGGGTCAGTATGGATGTGGAAATGAATGGCGAAGATGCTGTCGTATCGACAGCTGTACCGGTCGATTTTAGCACTTTTTATTTTGATGGTATGAATTTTTCGGAGTTCTATTTGAGATATTACGATCGGGTGTATTCCATAGCTGTAGGCATGCTCCAGGACAGCGCTGGGGCTGAAGATATCGCACATGATGTCTTTCTTCAGATATTGAAGAACTATTTGTCATTTCGCGGTGAGTCGGCTATCAGTAGCTGGGTGCACCGTATTACAGTAAATCAAGTATTAATGAAATGGCGAAAGAAGCAAAACCGCGTCGAAAAATATAACGACGCCGAGACATTGCGTCAAATAAGTGATCTGGAGCAAAGCCGCACGCAACAGCAATCGAGCGAGCAGCAAAAAATTGACCATATGCATTTGCTGGACGCAATAGCCAAATTACCGCCGGGGTATAAAGCAGTTTTTTGTCTGCATGATATTCGAGGCGAGGAACACGGGTCTATTAGTAGGTTATTAGGTATAAGACCTGGTACGTCCAAATCTCAACTTCACAAGGCACGCATGAGGTTACGATATCTTTTGCAGCAGCGCAATCAGCCACCTGTCGACATTCCTGTTGCCGCTCCGGGATAGCCGATGCTATCTGAGACTTTGAGAGCTCATTATCAATAAAAAATGGTAATGGGGCCGACTTTTTTAAAAATTACATCTCGATCATTGCGATAATGGTCGAGATTTTCTATTTAAATCTTGAGATATTTGTGGATAGCTATGAAACTCGAGATAATACCCAGACTGACACCGAGTGCTAAGACTAACGCTGCTACTTCTAGGGAACTGCCGACGAAATACGTGAAAAGATTCACGGATGTAAATGAAGATATTTTGTCTGAGATAAGGTAGAGTGTGGGGTAGAAAAACAATAACGACAGTCCGGCCGAAAACAATCCATAAAAAGCGCCTTCGGTGAGATGGGGTCCTCGGATGTGCCAGTTTGAGGCACCGACGAGGCGCATGATCTCTATTTCTTTCTTTTGATTGTAGATTGTCAGGCGAATAGTGTTGAATGTGACGAAGATGGCGATACAGGCGAGAATAATGGTCGATATGAGAACGCCATTATTGATATTCTCGGATATCTTTTGAATGCGATTGATGACGTCTTTATTTTCATAAAAATTGATCTTGTCGATAATACTTCGGAATGTATTGCGTTCGATGGCCTGAGCTATGGCTGTGTACTGTGAGGCATTGCGGGCTTTGATGTTGAGCGATGCTGTTAGTGGGTTGTCTTGGAGCTGATCGAGGGATTCTTGGATCAAGGCGTCCTGCTCATGCTTTTTTTTGAAGTCGTTTAATGCTTGATCTCGGCCGACGTACGTAACTGCTGTGACTTCGGGAATGTGTTTGATATCCTCGCGTACCTTAAAAATCTGGTCTTCCAGAGCGTCATTTTTGAAGTAGATGCTAATGTCCACTTTGTCCTGGAGCGTATTCACAATGGTAGATGTCAGGAATTGCATGGCAATAAGTCCCATGCATACCACGAGAGACATAACCATAACGCCGATAGTGCCGACGCTGAGGTAACTGTTGCGTATAAAATTGTGCCATCCTGCTGTAATGATGCGATTCATAAATACTAGGTGCTAAATAATATACCGGCCAGCCTTGCGTTGATCGCGGACGATCTTACCCTTGTCCATACTGATAACGCGGCGACCGATGGTATTCACAATATTGGTATCATGCGTTGCCAATACAACAATAGTACCAAATTCATTAATCTTTAAAAGTAATTTTACTACATCGTAGCTATTTACCAAATCCAGGTTGCCGGTCGGCTCATCCGCGAGTAGGATTTCCGGGCGGTGAATCATAGCTCGGGCGATGGCCAGGCGTTGCTTTTCGCCGCCGGACATTTGATGGGGGAAGTGATGCTTCTTCTCGGACAAGCCGACAATAGACAGGATCTGGGGTACGTCCTTGGCAATGTCTTCGGCTGAGGCGTCGGACACTTCCATGGCAAAAGCGACATTTTCATAGGCTGTCTTGTGCTCTAGTAATTTGAAATCCTGGTAAATAGTGCCGATTTGCCGTCGGATATACGGCATGTCTTTGGGTTTGACGTGGTTGATGTTGACGTCGTTGATAATGATATCGCCCGATGTCGGTTGTTCTTCTTTGGTCATCATCTTCATGAGCGTTGATTTGCCGGCGCCGGAGACACCGACAAGTGAAACAAACTGGCCTTTCTCAATCTCGAGATTGATGTTATCCAGAACAACGATGTGGGGATGATATATCTTTTTAACGTTGTGAAATTTGATCATGAGAGAGTGGAGTACCAATGACCTCAGCTTCTATGAAGGGTTCGAGCTCGCCTTCGAGAACGCGTTCTGGCTGAGGAGATTCAATACCGGTGCGATTGTCTTTGACTAATTTGTAAGGGTTGAGGACGTATGAGCGTATCTGATTGCCCCAGGCGATGGCACTGTCTTCAAGGTTGGCTCTTAACTCAGAAAGTGTCTTGGCGTGTTGTTCCTGCATGAGCTGTGTTAAACGTGATTCCAGGAAGGCCATAGCTTTTTCTTTGTTTTGCGCTTGAGAGCGTTCGGACTGTACGGCGATGCTGATGTTGGTCGGCAGGTGAGTAATACGCACGGCAGTCTCGAGTTTATTGACATTTTGACCGCCTGGTCCTGAGGAACGGAATGTATCGACACGCAAATCCTGAGGCGCGATCTTCATTGATGTATTCTTGATGATCGGCAGGACGTCAACCAGGGCAAAGGAGGTGTGGCGTAATGATTTTGCTGAAAATGGCGATATGCGGACTAAACGATGTACCCCAGCCTCTCTGCGAAGCAAACCATATGCATTGCGCCCGATAACCTCGACACTGACATGCTTGGTGCCGGTCTGTTCGCCGAACGATTGATCGATGACCGTAAAACTGAAATGAATACGTTCACAATATTTCTGGTACATTCTCAAAAGCATTGCAGCCCAATCCTGCGCGTCGACGCCGCCTGCGCCGGCATGGATAGCCAGTATGGCATTGTTGTGATCGTACACTCCTGACAGGAAGATACTGATGTATTTCTTTTCAAAGTCGTGTTTGAGCTGAAAAATATCAGATTCAACGGTTGCTAGCTCCTCGTCACGTAATGTCAGGTAGGTCGCTATCTGTTGCTCCAGCTTCTCCCAAAACAGCACCTCTTCTTTGAGTGTTGTTAACTCTTTTGCCTTTTTGCCGGCTTGCTCGTGATCATTCCAGAAATCGGGTGATTGCATGGCCAACTCATGGTCGCTGATCTCTGAACGCAGTGTATCCAGGTCAAAGACGGTCCCGAATGAACGGGATTTTACCGGCTATTTCCTGTAGTATGGCGCGTGTATCTTGCATGATCTGAGTGTATCAAAAGCCGGGGGATAATGAAAGAGTTGCTGTGTATTATTTGAGCCGGAGGCGAGATTCGAACTCGCGACCTCTGCTTTACGAAAGCATTGCTC
>CAZHOA010000056.1:0-5522 GCA_964534385.1 uncultured Candidatus Saccharibacteria bacterium
TCTTCTCGGCCTCCTTGAGGTCGAACTTGCTGATTGAATGCTTAGACCATGGCATCTCGACCAACCAGTCGAGATAGGTACGAATGTAGGATACCTCGGGACTGAAAGAAGGCATCTTCTCAAGACGGTTGAGCTCTTTGATTGCTTTTGCCTCGACATCTTTGGGCATGCCGGCGGCCTGAATCTTGGTTCTGAGAGCCTCTGTTTCACCACGCTCACTGTCAATACCAAGCTCTTTCTCGATACTCTTCAGCTGTTCGCGAAGAAATATCTCCTTTTGCATTTTGCCCAATTGCTTTCGTGTTTCTTTGGCAACCTTTTTTTCGGTATCGATAATCTGCAATTCGCGGGAAATATAAAAATTGATGCGCTTAAGAGCGATGGTCACATCAAGCGTTTCGAGAATATCCTGTTGGTCTTTGAGCTCTAAGTTGAGATTAATGGTTATCAGATCGACGATCTGTTGGGGATCTTTGATCTGATTCATAACGTTCATAAGATCCGGCAAGATCACGGGGATCGGCGTCGTGCGCAATTCAACTAGCTTCTTGAAATTTTCGATAGCCGTGCGCATCAAGGCGTCGGTTTCAACCGATACTGAAGGCGGCTGTTCAATAACATGCACCGTGGCTCTGAAATACGGTTCCTGTTGTACAAAATGATCAATGGCCACACGAGCAATACCCTCCACATCGATCTTCGAAGAGCCGTCTGATAATTTATGCACATCAAAAACCCTACCGACAGTGCCTATATTGAATAAATCATTGGTCGCAACATCATCATAGATATTCTTTTGCGCCACAAAAACGACTAGACTACCTTGCTGTACACCCACGTCCAACGCAGCCAGCGATTTGGCTCGCTGTACCAACAAAGGTATAGCAACTCTCGGAAACAAAACGACATTTTTCAGCGGTATTAAAGGTAATTCTTTAGGAATAGTGATGGATGAAGACATAAAAGTATAGATTAGTGGATTAGTCTACAGTGGCATACAATAACATAAAAAAATAATAAAATCAACGAAGACCCGGCAGGGTCATGAAGGGAGACATGAGAGAAGCTACACGAGAGGTTTAATGAGTGACTTGAGGAAAACCAAAGCCAGAGGCATCATCCTCACCGAAAGGCGCAATATCATGAGCCATAGTGCGCAGGAGATCTCTTGTGGATTGAGCATGCGACGTAGCGCTGACATCCCAATATTTGGCAGCTAAACCACTAATAAACGGCGCGGCCATCGATGTACCGGATAGAACCAGATAACCGCCATCTTTTGAAGTTGATTCGATCCGCTCGCCAGGAGCAGCGTATTCGATATCCCCTAATTCAACAATAGCAGGTGTTGTGTGACTATTATTGCCACGCGAGCTCCAATCGGTAACTGAGAGACTTTTGTCCAAGGCACCCACGCCAACCACCTCAGGATAGCGTGCCGGATAATCAATACTGTCCGGGAATGGTCCGTCATTACCGGCTGCTGCTATCATAAGCACATCTTTTGACTGAGCATAACGAATGGCTGAGGCAATCAATGGAATCTCAGCATCAGAACCAAAACTCATATTAATAATCTGAAGATTTTGATCTGCGGCATCTATGATACCGGCCGCGATATCATCAGCAAAACAACTGCCATTGTCCTGACATACCTTGTATGCAGCAATCCGTGCCGCTGGCGCCACGCCATAGATACCCTTTCCATCAGCACCAGCGTCAGCCGCAATAATACCGGCCACATGAGTACCATGGCCGTTTCTATCGGTACACTTCCCGTCTACAATACCACGGACTGAAGTCGTATCTCGACAAATACTAATGCGATTTTTCAAATCAGGATGATCAACAGCAACACCGGTATCAAGCACTGCCACAGTGACATTGTCACCACCAGATGTGACGGAAATCAATGGATCGTCATAGATTGCCTCGATCCCCCAAGGGGTTTGGTCGGTAGGAATAGGACGAATGGATCTCTTTGCGGCTTTGGATATGGTCTTTGTCTTTGGGGCGGAATCATCGACAATATCAGCCGGTAAAATGTGCGCGATGGCAACAGGTTCGACATCAATACCAAACAGCTTCACAAAATGCAGCTGCAGGTCAGAAAGGTCCGTAGTAAACCCGTCTTGGAAGCTATGCCGCACCCCAAGAGTCGACTTTAGTAATGCTTTATCGGATTTGACCAAATAACGCGTTGGTTCAGCCGCTTGAGCAGGACTCGAATAAAAAGCCCCAAAAACGAGCACTGATATGATGAATAATTGATGACGTCGCATTAGGGTCAATCATAGCACAGAACCCTCAACGTGGCTATGCACAGCCAATAGTCCAAGAACAATCCAAAAAATCAACGAACCCTGTTGTAATGTCCACCATAGATGATCAAAAAATGCCAGAAACAATAAACCGCTAAGCTCCAATATCAAGGCATAATGGTAGATATGATTACGCGATCTGGCGTACAGCCACGTCCTGACATGTGAGCCTATAAAAACAATAAATATCAGCAAACTTGCAATACCGGTCTCACTAGCAATCAGAAGATAGACGTTATGAACCGGCTGATAGGTGTTAAGTGGATAACCCTTGAACTCGATGAGGAGGTGCGATACAAACTGGCCAACACCAAGACCGCGGAGTGGATACTTCTGGGTCTCAGACACGGCGAGAGAATTGAAGTTTTTTCTTTGCACATAGGCCTCCTCGTCACTACTAATCCTCATGCGATTGATGATAAGCGGGCTATACACAAAGCACAAAACCAAACCGATACCAACGGTGGCACACAATAGATATTTAAGTCGGATTTTCATGTATGGCACTTGGACTCGATGGCATACCAACCATACGAATAGCCCGAATGAGCAAAAAGTTATAAACAAGATGGTCCGCGAAAATGTCAGTAATAAGGCCCAGAGAAGCATTGGGTAGATAACCAACATAATCTGTGATACGCGTTTCGTCATAGCACCAGACACATAAAGTGCCCAGATGAGAATCGTCGCGGTACTCAAGACGACTGCCAGGACATTAGGGTGCGGCGTCATACCGTAAGCACGCAGAATACGTTGGCCATGCACAACAAAAGTCGCAACACCTGCCCTATACACATCGAGAGGACTTTCAGCCACAAACGGCAAGCCCAGACTATGCTGAACTATAAATTGTAATATACCCACAGCTGCGTTCGCCAGTGCAGCACACAGGAATACCAACCCCGTCCTCATAGTCACCACAGAAAAAGCGCGATGGCGAATATACAGATAGAGCACACTCCATTCGATCAGTTTTAAAAAACGAAAAACGCCAAGCGCGATGTTAGCACTATGAATCAAAGATAAAAAACTCAAAACAACAAAGGCCGCGAGCACGCTATCGCTCCGGCTGAAATGCAACGCATAGCCATCAATCCGTCTCAGATATCCACATAGCCATATCGCCAGAACGGCCAGAAGAAAGATATCAGAAGCATAGATATAGCCCGAAGTCCACTCATTGAACATGTGATTTTTTAAAGGTATAGCTAATGCGGCCCGCGGAAACCAGTACCCAAAGATGAATCGCGTTTGAAAAGGCACACTAAAAATAAAGATATCGAATAAAACGCGTTCTATTTTCTGCAACATAGAGATCAATGGTTACGCACCTCATATTAGTGTACTACAAAACCCCTTTTCAGGGGCTGTAGTCAGAGCATGACAGGCAGAATTTAGCGAAAGCCACGTGGGTGTTGCCGCACCAGAAGCCCGCTGAAAAAACACAGACGAATCCTCATTGGACTTTTGGAATGTAAGACTCCCAAATGACGGAAAATGTCCTAAATCTTTCTATCTTCTCTGATGAATGTAGTATACCAAGGAGCACAACTGCTAGTACATAGCCTCGTGTTCAAAACGTTGATAATCAAAAAGTTCCTTTTTTTCAAACCATAAACTAATCTCGCGCTTCGCCTCATCAACACTGCCCGAAGCGTGCACAAGATTCCGAATACCGCGCTTCTTGGCATTCGCCAATGTCGGTGAATCACTGCTGAAATCACCGCGAATCGTTCCAAGATCTGCCTTTGAAGGCAATGTATGGCCAACAATCTTGCGGCCGATCTCGACAGCATGGAGGCCTTCAAATACCATAGCCACGATAGGGTTGTTCCCCATAAAATCGACATTCCATTCGTTGATCATACTGCCAATGTGCATTGGGTCATCGGTACCCATCTCTTGAATCGGATCACGTTTGGTCATTTGTAAATGTTCAAGTGTCTTTTTACCCATGCCTTCGAGCTGCTCCTTGGTTGGCATGTAATGTTTGCGAATGAGATCTTTAGGCGGCTTGGTCATTTTAATACCCACAAGCTTGGAACCTCGCTGTTCAAAACGCTGTATGACTAAACCCACTAAACCTCGTTGCAAGGCATCGGGCTTGGCTAAGATCAGTGTCCTCTCCTTCATTGGATTGTTCATAATGTATTGATTCGTTTAATTGTATATGTATGGCCGTCGAGCAAAACCTGCATAGCACCATCTGTATCAGTACGATAATATCTGATACCGTGCTTGTCAAGACGCTGCAATGTAACAGGTGCCGGCAATCCGTACCGATTATGCGCACCTACTTCAATAAAACCGACGTCCGGCTGAACCACATTCAGCAGCTCCTCCGATGTTGATGTCTTACTACCGTGGTGACCCACTTTGAGGATTGTGCTCTTGAGCATCATATGTTCGGCGATCAATCGATCTTCAACCGGACGCTCCATGTCACCAGTAAACAATATCGATTGGTCACCATACACCAAACGCAGCACGACCATAGCATCATGGGCGTTTTTAAAATGAGCATCATAGGGAATATCGGAATCCGGATACAGCACATGTAACGAGACGCCGGCGCCAAGATCAATAACCTGGTCCTGATGGGCTTGCACGACTGAGGCATGCGATGTCTTCAATGCATCCCATTGAGCGTAACCGCTCCCCTGTTTGCCATACGCTATATGCCGTTCGAGAATATAGTCAACCTGATAACGACCCAGCACATCAACGAGGCCATTAACATGATCGGCATGCGCATGAGTTAAAATAAGCATATCTATCGAATGATCGTCAGGCGACATTACTGAACCCAGTTGCGATAAGATTGTATTGTCAGGTCCGCCATCAATCAGCACCTGGTTGCCATTTGGTGCTTCGATAAACATGGCATCACCCTGTCCGATATTGAGAAAAGAAACGGTCAGATAGTCTCGCGCCGCACCCTGAGCGTAGACCTTCATCGAGCTCCACAGCGTTATGCCGATAAGCACAACCAAAATCAGGACATCTCGTTTTACCAGCCGTGTATGGGTATAATTGGAGAGTTCCATATAGTTTATCTGGGGTTAGTGTTGTAATGTGTGCGGCGTCTTTTAATCACTACGAGGAAAATCAGGATGATTCCGGCATATATCAGAGCAACACTATACACCGAGATTGTGACACGGAGAACCGCAAAAGGCACATGGGCAAAAAAATGGATAA
>CAZHOA010000057.1:0-5321 GCA_964534385.1 uncultured Candidatus Saccharibacteria bacterium
ACTCCACTTTGAGCGGTAAAGCTATATTCATAAATACCATCGTTGTTGCAATCGAACTTGATATCAAACGGCACGGTGAGTGATGTGCCATGAATCATCGCCCGCAACGTCAGATATTTAGCTGGCGCATCGGTGACAATATTCTTCTCGTAATCAAGCGCCGGGTACGAAATACCTGTTACGTTACTGGCAGCAGTCAGGTCTACAGTTAAAGGCGGAGTGTAAGCAACAGTCACTACACCAGTTGCCTGAACCACATTGGCCGGATCAGTACTACCCGAAGGCCGCACTACCTTCACTCGAATTATATGATCGACCGACCCGCCTGGAGTCGTTGGATTGGGATAGGTGCATGCATTGGCCACTGAAAATGTCTGAGTAGTGCTGGTCAAAGAAGAATATTTATTGGCAGTGGTATTGGTGGAATCACAATAGATATAATAGTCATAGCTGCCAGTGGTGGTAGTGCCTCCGACATTTACTTTCACATCAATAGCCGCAGTATTCGCAACAGGTGCTGGCAATGTCAAAGTCTTTTGATAATTCAAACTGTCACTGGCAATGGTGAAACTAACAGTGGTAGGCGGTGCGTAATTAATATTCACCGTAGCTGTATCTTCGGCACTCGTACCGCCGCGCGATACCCTCACCCGAACAGTATGTTTCGCCGTCGTGCCTGATGTCGTCGGATTAGGATATGTTTTACAATAATCAGTACCGTAAAGCGTGGTAACGTTTGTATTGCTGATAAGTTTATCTGGTGTGGTATTAGCCGTATCACAGAAAATTTCATAGGTCAGATTGCCGGTTGCCGTACCGGTTACCGTAACCTTGAGATCAACCGGCTTGATAGGTGCATCAGCTGTGATACTGTCAAGATATTTGGTGTCGCCATTGGCAACTAGGGCATCAACCTGAATGGGCGGAGCATAATTGATCGTCAGGCGCATGACATTTTGAGCACTGACGCCCGAGGCATCGGTCACAATGACTTTTGGATAAAAAATAGAAGCGGTATTGGTTGTTGGATTGGGATAGGTGCATTTGGTGGATACTAATGCTGTCTGACTAGTGCCACTGGATGTGTATTTAGGCGTCGAGTCATTACTATCACAGAAAAACTTGTAAACCACCGGATATTTGGGTGCAGTAATAGCAGCTGCCTTGAGGTAAAATATAGCCGGCATTGGCGCTGTAGTCGTAAGATCACTAGTAAAATTAACATTATCGATGCTTCCGGTGACCGCTATCGTAAACCCTGTCGTTGCCGCCCGAACTGCCACGTATGTAATCAAAAGCAAACCAAACAACAAACACAAAAATGCTAGCCTAAAACCTACAGTGTGACGAGATAACTTCATAATATATGAGACCGTGGCATTACTCCTTTAAAGTATACACTATCGTCTGATCCGCGAGAGCCATGATGGTGTTGATAACTAATAATTGACCTCGAAGGCGCGGGTAACGCCCTGAAATGTGCCGGCCACTTCGAGGGGATTTGCTGAACAATCGGCGGCCGTCGTGGGTGAAAACGTCGGGACAAAATCGGTACCGTTACCTATGACCGGCGGTTCGGCAGTCGGATCTTTGTTAACAACGTACAGACACCATTCTATAGCAGTTTCAGCAGCATAGAGAGCAGCGGCTGAACGGCGCGATTCGCCGGATGATTTGAGTTTTGGCAAAAATATAGCCGATAAGCCCAGGCCAATTGACATAATAAAAGCAGCCATCAATATCGCAATCAGTATGATCGAGCCGCGTTGGGTAGTATGATTCATGATATGACTAGTCAACAAGCAATCGCGAGGCAACGGTTGTTTGAAATTCAAGACTTGCTTCTTGGTGACTATTAGCGCTATGAACACGACCTAAAAAGGTAATCTTGGGAATAATGCCATCAGCTCCGATCCCCTGAGCACAAAAGCCCAATTTATCAAAAACAACCGCATTCGAACTCAAGATACGATCATCATCGCTGCCATCGCCCAACTTGACCGATCGATGCAACGTTCCGTCATCACTCACAAAATATCTAACATGGTCACCGTCTTGATTTGTCATACCAAGCTCTGTTAGTTGATTATCGGGACAGGTGTTATTGGCGGTACTCACATCTATAGTACTCAATCTAACCTCTTTGGCCATTGATTCCAAAGCAAAGCTGATGTTCTCTTCAACCTGCTGTATATTGAGCGCTCGACGCTCGGCATTCAATGTCTGGACAAATGTTTCCGACAATATTAATAAAATAACACTAAAAATAGCCATGGCGACAATGACCTCAATCAAGGTAAAACCCCTCGCAAAACGCTGGTCGTCATCAAACCCATACAAACGTCGACTATCGCGATATATTTTTTTGAAAAACAGTATCATTTCCAATTAAATAAATGATCTTCGGTCATGACGCGCCTGGTCCCGTTACGCTCCGGCCATGACACCACGACTACAACTTTCTTCTCAATGTCGGCCTTACCGACTGGCGTGCTAATAGTGACGGAACGCTGAAAGATCGTTGGCGTCCCTGCATCATAGGTATACAAACCATGACTGTCTTTGTTGAGGAGAGTAGTCGGATCACCACTGATTAAATTTGAGTTCCACTGTACCTTATAAACACCGTCAGGCAGTGAAAACCCAAACGATCTGCTCGCCAGGAAATCATCATCTCGTAGATTACGTACGATTTCGGTACCCTCTTGCACTAGTCCGTTGGCGATATAGCTGTGCGCGATTAAATTAGCATCACTGATATTGGAAGAAATCAAAACAACGATGCCGGTCAACGCAGTACTTAGAATAAAGACAGAAACCAAAACTTCGACCAAAGTAAAACCGGCCTGGCGAGATGGTACATTCAGCGTATCGTCGTTAAGCATAGTATTAGTTACTATTGATAGCACCGGCCGTCGTCATGGTAATAGTAGTGCATGTATCGCTCAGACAATCCCGGTCCTTCTTCGCGATAATCACATCTGTCGAGACGCCGTTGTCCGCCCTATTATTAATATAGGTACGGGCAAAAGGAATTTCAAAGTAAATATCATCAAATGGCGCTCGAAATTCTAAATTAGGATTTTGGATACCTCGCTGTTCAAGATCAAGTGCACTGGCATTATCAGCATAGAGTCGCGACTCATCGGCACAACCGGGTGTATTCAGATCACTGATCACATACAAAACATAGGAGTTTGGGTCGACATAGTGAACGCCATAACCGCATACGTCTTTTGATTGAAACTTTTTGCCGGAAAGAGCAGCGGATTGCAAACGACGAATATCAGATGCTATCACGGCGGCGGACTGATTCTGAGCATTTTTGTTGTTATTAATGGAACCGAAATTTACAATCAAAACGACTGACATCGTAATGATGATACTTAACACAACAACGATCTCAATTAAATTAAAACCTGCGCTATATCGTTGTAATGACATAGCTCTATAGTACCATATTTCCGGATGACGTATTGAAGATGCAATAGAGACGGGATCAAGCGATACTTACAAGGTTCCCAGATTATCGATACTCGGCGCGCAAGACATCCCGCTCGTGTACGATCTGCTGATGTAGTACTGACTGATCAATCTCTTGATTGTTGCGATAAAAATACCAGTGTTTGCCATCATCCGCATGACCATCAATGGACATCACATGCGTCCGATCGTGATCGGTAGCATATCGGAAATCAAACTTACCCGCAGTCGCGGCGACATAGAGAGCCTGGATAAAACTCATTTGTTCGCTGAGTGGTCCCTGGAAAACACGTTGCTGATTGTCATAATCCAAAACCAGCTTGGCGCCGCTCAAAGGCTCCTCGGCGTTGCTTCGACTCGAGCTGATCGATCGGATCGGATGATACTTCAATAATGTCACAACGGACAATACAACTATCACAACACCGAAAAAGAAAAAACGTTCAATATTTTTTTGCATATCTTAATGCACCAGTGATTGCCATAGCATTGTGCTAAAACGCAGCACCGGCATACCAAAAAATAAATATACTAATGTGGTAAAGGCTATGTATGAACCGAATGGAAACGGTGTCTTCATTGTAGCACGCTTCATGATTATCAACGCAATACCAACCAGCGCAGCACTGCAGATCGCTCCGTAAAAGATAAGGCTACTCGAGATAATGCCGAAAAAGAATCCGACAATACTCATTAATTTTACATCACCGAAACCGAATAAGCGCCCGTTGGATAAAAACCACAAACCACCCAGGACAACAAAAATACCCAGAGCCCAAAGCGTATCATGTAATAACCGCCCATGTTGATAACCCAGGACAGAAATGGAGGTCGTGATATACAAACGATACGCAAGAGCAAGAATCAATAAACTTAGAAGTAAGGCATCGGGCAGGAGAAAATGTTGGGCATCAATAACGGCAAGCACCAAAAAGAGTTCGATTATACCAAACAGCAACAACCAGGCCGCGGTATCATAGTGACCAAAAAAGATATAGCACAACACCAGCAAGACTCCAGACACACACTCGATAATCGGATATTGCCAGCTAATAGTGCGACCGCACAAACGACATGACCGCTGTAATATCAAAAAACTAACAATTGGTGCGAGATCGTACCAATTAATCCTGCGATTACAGTGGACGCAATGCGAACGACCTTGTATGATCGATTCCCCGCGTGGAATCCTGTAGATCAGGACGTTACAAAAGCTGCCGATGAGTGATCCGAGAAAAAACAGCACAACATAAATCATAGAATGGGATCACTCAAGAGAGGAGAGGAATTAATTCTGACCAAGATCAAATACGCAATCAATGGTAGTCGACGAAGAACATGCCTCTGCGTTACTACCCACTGGTCCTTTGCCACTGTGTGGAAAACCACCGATCGTACCACCCCAATCATTGGTCGGATCCAGGTCACCGTCGGAGTTGAGTGCCGAGCGATTGCTCTCCTCAAGTTCCGCCCAAATCTGATAACGCACAGGATTGGACGTCGGTTGATAGGCATACCCATAGCAAAACGCTGGCCCGGAACCGGAACCATTGTACGTACTAGTACAGCCGGTCGCTAAAGGGTCAACAGGGATCTTGACCAAATACTTTGGAGCTAGAACAGACAGATCAGCACCATTGGCAGGATACGCACCATTGTCATCAAAATACAGCTCGACAGCCGATCGCACCTGATTGACGTCAGCAATACGCTTGGCATCGCGAGCCTTGGCACGAGCCGTACCGAGCTGCAGCAATAGCACAGTAGCTAGAATGGAAATAATTCCGATAACAACGAGCAATTCGACCAATGTGAAACCGGGACTCGCCCGAAAAGTA
>CAZHOA010000058.1:0-5249 GCA_964534385.1 uncultured Candidatus Saccharibacteria bacterium
CATTCTGGATCGGTCTTGCCCAAGAAGATATCGATCACAAGGCGCTTGATTATAACGACCCTGATTTTCCTGTTATTATTAGTATAAAAGCAACTAAGCATGAAAACCCTACTTCGTACATTACCGCTTTATCACCATCTCAAACAGACATATCACTGGAGCAAACGCACAAAGCGTAAAATACGTAATCGCCTGACACCCACCGGTTTTATATTTCTATACCATCGCATTACTGATGTTCATAAAGACCCGCACATACTGAGCGTGAGCCCGGACCATTTCCGCGAGCAGCTGAGCTATCTCAAAAAACATTTTTTCATTCAGAGTCTCGCTGAAATGGTATATGACATAAAAAACAAAACGCTGCGTCGCAATGCCCTGGCGATTACATTCGATGATGGGTATGCTGACAATCTCATTAATGCATTGCCAATTCTAGAAGAATTCGACGTGCCGGCAACGATTTTCGTGACCAGCGGCGCTGTCGGTAGCAATCAGCCATTCTCATGGGAAAAAGATACGCCGGCCGTTGATCGCGGTTGCGCGCTGACACACGACGAATTAATCACGTTCGCCCAACATCCGCTGATCCAGATCGGCGCGCACACACTGACACATCCGAATTTAGCCAAGGTCACGCACGTGGTGCAGGAACAGGAAATTATCGAGAGCAAAAGACAGCTTGAAACCATGCTCGGCAAACCGATCCACAGCTTTGCTTATCCTTTCGGTAGCAAAGATAGTTTCACCGACGATACGATCGCGCTTGTTCAGCAGGCCGGTTTTGCTTATGCCTGTGCTAATATCCACGAACGCGTCACCCGGAACTCATCTCCATTTGCTTTACCACGATATGTGATCAGAGATTGGGACATTAACGAGCTTGCCTATCGCCTGCAATCATTTTTATGAATATCATACAAATCAATACATCTGATATCCGGGGCGGGGCGGCCAAAGTCGCCTACCGACTCCAGCAAGCGCTGATCGCGCAAGGCCATCAGAGCGATATGTTCGTCGGTGTTAAAACATCTCGCGATCCCAACGTTCACCACATCAGCACGCCGTCATCAATGCTGCAGATCATTGGCAAGCTCATCGGCCGTAAAAATTTTGCGTTCAAATTAAAACAAAAATTATCATATTGGCTGGCCAATGACCTGACCTTGTATCCAGAATCAAAACATATTCTAAATGCTCAACAGTTCCGCAATGCCGATATCGTTCATTGCCATAATCTCCACAGTTATTATTTTAATCTTGATCTTTTGCCGCGCATTGCCCGATCCAAGCCCATTATTTGGACGTTTCATGACATGTGGCCGATCACTCCGCATTGCGCGCATGCCTTCGATGGACATGTCGAGCGGGGATTTTTTACTTGTCCGAACACAACAATCTACCCACCTATCGCCTGGCATCATGAAAACTATCTGACCAGGAAGAAAGCTGATATATATGAGCAAACGCCGATGCACATCGTAGTACCATCGCAATGGCTCAAAGAAAAAGTAGAGCAGAGCATTCTCAAAACGAAACCCATCTCATTGATTTACAATGGCGTTGACACCGATATCTTCAAACCATCACCGCAAACTGAGGCCCGCGATGCTCTCAATCTGCCGCACGACAAAAAAATATTACTTTTTCTGGCCAAAGGCGGCAAGCACAACCCTTGGAAGGGCTGGTCGCACTTTGAGAAAATAGTCCATCATTATAGCGGACACCACAACGTTTTATTCTTAATGGTCGGCACATCGCATATACACCAGGAGAATATGATGTCTGTGCCCTATATTGCCGATGAATCCCACATGGCGCAGTGCTATTCAGCCGCCGACATCCTGATTTACCCGTCGATTGCCGACAATTGTCCATTGACTGTACTGGAAGCTCAAGCCTGCGGTTTGCCTGTTGCCGCATTCGCCACCGGGGGCATTCCCGAACTCGTCAAACACAAAGAAACGGGTTATATCGCCCTGTACAAAGACACCGCTGATCTGATCGCCGGTATTGATTATTTAATTACCTTGACGCCCGATCACCTGGAACACATGCGAAGCGAGGCAATCTCTCATATACAAAACAACTTCACCCTCCAAAAAATGACACAGGCATATCTTGATTTGTATAACGCATTATCAAATAAAAAGCCCCGCATGTAATATACGGGGCTAAAGACAAGTTCACTCTGTCTTTTTATACACTTCGCGCTTTTTCGTATTTCAACACACGCGACATCCAAGAAATTTATGTCGCAAATGATTCAAACTCAGTAAATGTTCCAAAAATAGGAAGTTTTGCAAGATAATTATCAGGTAGAGGATAATTTTCAGGATCCTGAAAAGACTGTTGCAAAAACAACATTTCATCTGCGCTTAAGTCATAAAGTGCATATTCCCAAGCCTCCAAATCGATAACTGCATACCAATATTTTTTACCATTATATTCGGCAACTCCTGTCAGATAATAGTCATGAAAAAGATAACATTTGATATGGATCACACCTTTCAGCGAAGCCTTACTCTCATTCATTAACGTACTCCTATTCTAAAAATGCATCGTACATTAACCAAATAATATTATATCTACATATAATTGTCAATTTCTAGTTGACTCGACCTGGTGAATAACACCTTCTCGAAACCATTTCGATCGTGTCGCTGAGCTCATGGCAATTAAAAAGTGGGCGAGATTATCGCACCACTGTGTAGGGATGTTTTACGAAAATGACAGTAGGCTGCGCTACATATGATATGTGCTCAAAGGTAATGTGTGCTCCCGTACAAAAGCCACGAAACCGTTCTAGCAATATGTGCAAACGATCCCATAAAGGCATCTTTTTAACTTCACTTTGTTGAAAATCCCACCTGATAAGAGCGAGCGGAGTGAGGTTTGTTGTCTCATATGCCACTCCAAAAAGAGGAAGCGGCGTCTTGGTAGAACTCATTGTGGTCGGGTCCGAGGCCCAAAAGTTATGCCATGTAATCAAGAAAGCATTGCCGCTGCGTTCGTGCTTTATTTTGTAATATCCGACGCGAGCGAAATCCTCCCGCTTCTCGCCTTTGATTGTCTGCTTGACTTCCTGATCTTTGATGGTCACATTGCCAACCTCATCGGTATGACCGGTCATCGAAGCGCCTTGTTTGATCTTTGTCCGGATCTTTACGACTTTATTGGTCACAGGCAGTGTATGGAATGTATCAACAACCGCTTGGGCAGCCGGTTCATCCCATGCATTCGTTAGATGTGTTAAAAAACTATTCAATTCAACATTGGAATATGCTTCCACGACAACCTCCCGCGTATTAGGATGGAAAAATAATACCACATCAATCGCGTAAAAGTCAAAAAAAAGAGTCTCGCGACTCTCATGGGTTATGAATCTTTTGGATGCAGCATGAGCGGTTTGGATCTCTTGAACAGTTTGCGCCACCACACTTTGAATAGACGCATCATCAACAAACCGAAACCAAACACACCATGCTTTCTGTAGAACGGCCCCCAACGCCACGGCGCTGAGTAGATACTGACGAAGCCTTCATTCTGAAGTTCGATCAAATCTTGTGGCGTCAGATCGCCGACTGTCGTCACTGCTTTACCGTAGCGAAGATATTCTGAAAAATCTTCCGACTCCAGCTGAACGCCATGATCTCCGGCAACAGCCATATCATTGAACTCGGTACCAGGATACGGCACAGCAATGGCAAAGTTTGCCTGTGTTACTTCACGGGCATTTTTCAGCCAGTCTAACGTCGTCTTTACAGTTTCGCGTGTCTCACCGGGTAAACCGATCATGACCGAGTTCAGCGCCTCAACGCCATACTTGTTGCAAATTTTGTTTGCTTCAGCGTAGGCTTCAAGGGGTACTTTCTTTTTCATTGTTTTGCGCATTTCTGAGTCAACCGTCTCAAGTCCGAATGACAAACGCACCAAACCGGCCTGAGCCATGCGACTGATATTTTTTTCTGTTACCAGATTAGCACGGGTACTGCCTTCGAACGTGATCTTCAGTCCTTCCGCGATAATGAGATCGCATATTTCAAGAATATGTTCATCCCACAACGTCAGTACATCGTCAACAATGAAAAAGTGCGTAATGTAGGGAAAATCCCTCAGAGTTGCTTTCATTTCATCAACGATGGAACGTGGCGAGCGTGTCACTACACGCGTGGTATTTAATTTGTCAGAGGCGCAAAAAATACATTTCCACGGACAACCGCGCATGGTCTGAATTGACGTAAAATGCGAACGGCCGTTAATCGTACCGAGGCGATATTTTTTCATCGGCAACAGATATCGCGCCGGGTAGGGATATTTATCCAGCGCATATTCCTGTTTCAGCGTACTGCCCTTGATTTGAACAGTCTGTTCAACCCATTGCGCCTTGCCGATACAAATTTCGCTGCCCTTTCGGAAAATGATACCTTCAATCTGTGACAGATCATTGCCATTCTGGTAGGCATCAAGAAACAGGATCAGAGATTTTTCTGCTTCCCCAATGAACAGATAATCGAACTGGGGTAACAGAACTTTCTCTTTCATAATGGTAATATGCGGGCCGCCCACCAATATAGGTACTTTACTGCCAGCATCTTTGAGGCGCTGCGCTAAGCTGGTGTTCAAATGAAAGAACGGACTGTAGCATGTCAGACCAAACATATCGGCGTTGAGCTCAAGAGCTTTGGCAACCATCTTGTCTTCATTAAAACCCTCAACTTCACCGTCGATAATTATTGCTTCGTGACCGTGCTGTTCAATGATGGCCGCTAAAAGCGCCAAATTGAGCGGCGGCCATGTTGCGCTTCGACGTGAGAAATGACCGAAGACGCCATAATCTCCCGTCCAACGCGGATACAGAAATGCGATTTTCATTTCCGCTTCTCCTTAATAAGTTATAAAAGATCGTTCAAGCGGATTATAAATTAATACAATTTAAAAAGCAATTTAAACTACTTTTTGAATCGCGCGAGCGTGGACGAGCCAGGCGTAGGAACGAAAATGACCCGACGGGCCAATTTCGTGGAGAATCAAGGCTCTAAAACTCGAGACTTCGCTTTCGTGTACCCAAAATCTACTATTGCCGGTTGTTTTGAATCGTGCTGTGGCGATCTTTTCGATCACACGGGTCTCCAACAGCCTATTTAAAACCGGATCTTTGGTATAATCTCCATCAGCGATGCCGGACATTTCCGATTCCATGGTGAATGCCTTGCTCGAAGTACCGGGAATGAGAATCCAGCCATCAT
>CAZHOA010000059.1:0-4924 GCA_964534385.1 uncultured Candidatus Saccharibacteria bacterium
TCTTATAAAAACCGAGATCATTTTCAGAATGAGGGACATGGATGATGAGAAGGGGGTGGGGCTATCGTTCACCATCAATATTTTTTACCTCATATGAAAACCATAATTGCTAACTGGAAGATGAATCCGCAGACCTTGGATGAGGCGGTAGTATTGTTTAGGGACACGATGCGCATTGCGGGCCGATATCCTATGGTTAAGATTGTAGTATGTCCGCCATTTGTTTTTCTTGAACGGTTTTATAGAATCTTGCAAGAACAGAGCAGCTTTGTAGAGCTTGGTGCGCAGAATATATTTTGGGAGACGCACGGCGCATATACCGGTGAGATCTCACCAGGCATGCTCAAAGCGCTTGGCGTGAGTCATATCTTGATTGGCCATTCCGAGCGGCGGTATGCGCTGGGTGAAACTGATGAGATGATTAATAAAAAGATAAAAGCTGCTTTGGAGGCGGATATTCGGCCGGTAGTGTTGGTTGGTGAGCGTGACAAGGATGATGTTCAAGAGGATATGCTCATTGATCAGGTATCGGCAGACGTGAGCGGCTTGTCATTGGAACAGATATCAGCGCTGACGATCGGTTACGAACCCGTATGGGCAATCAGTACATCGGCACAGAGTCGGCCCGGCACTCCCGAGCATGCTCAGACTTCAATTGCATTAATACAAAAGATCATTCAAAAAGATCACCCGGATGCTAAACCGGTATATTTGTATGGCGGTAGTATCAATGATGCAAATGCCACAGCTTTTTTGAATAATGATTCTATACAAGGCGCGATTGTCGGTAGCGCCAGCCTCGATGGAGAGCGTTTTGAAAAACTCATTGCGGCCGTAGCTTCGCTACCATGATCAGATATATTACCGACGTACCACCGACTGAGTTGGCGGGTAAAAAAATACTCGTGCGTGTTGATTTTAATGTGCCCGTTGAAAACGGTCGTATAGCCGAATCATTCCGTATTACGGCGGTACAAGATACGATCGATTATCTGATCAAATGCAAGGCACGCGTCGCGATGGTCAGTCACATTACGGCTCAGGACAGCTTCGTGGATTTAATACCGCAAATTGAAGCATTGTTTGGTCAAAAACTCTTTTTTGCGGGAGATGTTGTCGGTCAAGCTGCTGCCGATATGCTCGATGATCATCAGATTATTCTGTGCGATAATATTCGTCGTTTTTCTGGTGAAGAGGATAATGCATCAGAGTTCGCCGGAAGACTTGCTGCCGGTTTTGATATGTATGTCAATGATGCTTTCGCCGTTTCGCATCGGCGGCATGCTTCGGTGGCAGCTATAACCAAATCTTTGTGGTCTTATGGCGGTTTCTTAATACGACGTGAGATTGAGCATCTGTCAAAGGCTATCCAGGCACCGGCGACTGGAAAGGTATTAATCCTCGGTGGTGCCAAGATTGCTACGAAGACGCCTGTTATTGAGCATTTTCTGGACAAGGCTGAATATATTCTGATTGGCGGAGCGATCGCGAATACTTTTTTGAAAGCCAGGGGTTTATCAGTTGGTCAATCGCTCGTTGATGATGAGATGGTTGCACTCGAACATGTGAATTCGGCCAAAATAATTTTACCTGAAGATGTTGTCGTTGCTGAGACCCCGGATGGTGGTAATGCGCAAAGTGTTGCGATCGACGGTGTCGACTCATCGATGATGATCGGTGATGTTGGTCCGCGTACTGTCGAGCGATTTGTAAAATATATATCCAATGCGCAGATGGTCGTTTGGAACGGGCCGTTGGGTTTGTACGAAAAGCAGCCCTTCAGGCAAGCGACATCAGCTATTGCCGATGCCGTTAGCCAAAGACCGTATTCTTTGATTGGCGGCGGCGATACAATCGCGGCTGTTGATCATTGCCATCTACTCGACAAGATTAGCTATGTTTCGACCGGTGGTGGCGCTATGCTGGATTTTTTAGCTAACAAAAAATTGCCCGGTCTCGAGGCGCTCGGCTATTATGAAGTATAATCTTTACATCCACAATGATTTTGATGGTTTAGCATCTGCGACGGTCCTCTATGATTTTCTTAACCAGAGAGATGATACGGTCGCTTCATGCACGCCGATGCACTACCATCCTGATCTTAAACTCCAGTGGCCTGATTATGTATTTGATGAGCCGTTTATTGTTCTTGATTTTCTGTACCACCCAAAGGCTGCGTGGTGGTTTGACCATCATCCGACGACATTCATCAGCGCGGATTGGCAGCAGAATTTTGTTCCTGACTCACAGCACGTTTTCGATGAAATGGCATACTCATGTTGTAGTTTAGTGATGAAAAGTTTACAGAAGCATTTTAAGTATCAGCCACCCGCGCATATTATTGAACTTGCCAAATGGCTGGATATTATCGACGCGGCCCGCTATGTGTCAGTACAGCAAGCTATCGAGCGCAAAGAGCCGGCGTTACAGTTTTTGTCATTGATTGACAGTATCTACGCCGATGGAAAAGGTCTTGAGATGATACAGCAATTAGCGACTGGCCCGATAGAGTCAATTATACAAGCACCACGTGCCCAGAAAATTATTGCCGAGGAATACCAACAACGTCAGCAGGCAACGGATCTATTACAGCAAAAGTGCGAATTACACAACCGGGTTATCTATGCCGATATTACGGAAACAACGGTGCATGTGCCGCGTTTTCTTGAATATTGGCTGTATCCCGAAGCGATCTATTCGGTCGTACTCAAGAGAAAGGGCGATGTCTTCCACGGTACCGTTGGTAAAAATCCCTGGCAGACTGTGTCGAAAGAAATACATCTTGGCGATCTAGTACGACAATATGGCGGTGGCGGGCACAAAAATGTTGCCGGTTTTGAGGCAAAATCTCACGAGACTCTTGTACGTATCGGAAAGGACATTGTAGAATATCTCAATTACCATGAATAGATATATCATTCATACTGATGGCGGATCGCGCGGTAATCCAGGGCCGGCGGCTTTGGGTTATGTGATCGATGCTGTCGATGGCAGCCTGCATAAAGAGCATGGCGAATACATCGGTGAAAAAACCAATAACGAAGCCGAATATCGTGCAGTGCTCGAAGCGATGAAAAAGATGCGCCATGTACTGGGAGCGGCTGAGGCTAAACAAGCGCATCTTGATTTCCACGCTGATAGCGAACTATTAGTAAAACAAATGAACGGCGAGTACCGCGTTAAGAATCCTAATCTTCGCGGTTTCTTTATGGATATTTTCAATCTCAAAGCGGAATTCGGCAAAGTGACGTTTCGTCATGTCTATCGTGAGGAAAATAAAGCCGCCGACCGTATGGTCAATCAGGCTTTGGATGCCACTATTACAAGATAATCGTTCTTGCGCCGTCGTTAGTGACCCTTTTGTCTCGTTCCATGGAGTGTTATACTGCTATCATGGCAAATCTTACTACAGAATATTTAGATAAAGCGCTTAAAAAAGCTCTTAAAGAACAAGCTGTTGAGCTAAAGAAAAGTATTACCACAGAGCTAAAGAAGAGTATAGTCACAGAACTCAAGGTCTTCATTAAAGAAGAAATTGATCATTTGGCGCGGATGACCGCTAAGGGCTTTGAGGATCTCGAAAAACGTCTTGATGTAAAGGAGCGAGTCGAGAAGCTCGAGCGTGATTTTGCCCAACTCAAACAGTCTTTGCATGTGTAGAAGCTACCTGATTCAGTAGGTACTCGATATCGCAGATTTGACTTTTTGGTAATTACGTGCTAATTATACGTTAGATTTTTGATATTTTTTTGAGAAGGAGGCTTGTAGTATGGCTGATATCCCGAGTCATTTACGGGCTGCGGTGAGGCGGGCGCAGAGACGTATGTCTTCCGGGCGTGTTGTGGGCGATGCTGACACTGATGCGTGGCAGCCGCCGGATGTTATTCCTGTTTTTCGGCAATTGGAAAGAAAATGTAGAGAATTGAACGACATCGTCCTGCAAGCAGATTGTCAGCGACTGAAACGTAGCGTACTTGATCTAATCCAGTCGATCAGGGATTCCGAACAAGATACTACAATACAAGTCGAAAGATTGGCTTTGGAGTTGGGACAGCCCTGGTATTATAGGTGGCTGATGCACTTGAAAGCGTGCGCTCTTTTGCTGCGCACCTTGATTGGTATCGTCTATGCGTTTTGTGTCGGGGTCATCATCGAAGTTTTAAAAACCTTATACGATAAGAGTTGGTGGTGTCTGCTGTGCGTCAACGGTCTTGTTGGGGCTTCGTTGATATACTTTGCTGTAAATATTGGCGCTTGGAATGCAGTTGTGCTTGCTCTTTTATTTTTTGTAAATTGCGCTGCTCTATTTGCCATATATTCTACTGAATCTGAAGCACTCAAGGGTTTTGGGGCAAGAATGTCGATAGTCTCAGCTAGTGTCGTGCTCTTCCTGGCATCTGGCTGGTGTATCGCCCCGAATCCTGGCTATGTAGGTGTGATCCGTCACGGTCAGATAGCAGTCCGTATTGTTGATAGTTCCTTTACGTTTATGCGAACGCCGAATATATTGTTAGGGGAGAAGATAACGTGGCATGATCTAGCAACAGCGGATCGTCGGAATGCCTATAATACTTCCGATCAGTCTCGAGCTATGCTTTTAGCCGAGCAATGGATTTTTTCTGGAACATATTATGGTAAAGCTATAACCATCGATATCTCATTGCACAAGATACCGCGGCCGGAGAACTTTGGTACAACTATAGCTGTCGGCCATGATCGCGACTATTATCGCCATGAATTGCGACAAGCTATAGAAAAGGTAGTAGGCGATGTGATTGTTCCCGATAAGATATTTCTCGAGGCGTCGCATCAGTTGGAATCAAATGTTCAAAGCCTGAATATATTGGAAAATGCGGTTCAGAACGATACTGCGGCTTTGATACAGTACAGTGTTCATAATGACACAAAGTTAGCACGTACGGTA
>CAZHOA010000060.1:0-4625 GCA_964534385.1 uncultured Candidatus Saccharibacteria bacterium
GGCCGGCAGTGACACTGGCCAGCTTTTGAAACTCCTCGGGTACGTCACCGCTGCGACCACCAAATTCGACGCGCTGAACCAGCTGTAAAAATGTGGGCAGATAAATATTCTGGCCACCAATCAGAAGATCTCGCTCACTGACAATGCCCAAGAGCTCACGAGCATCATTGACCACGGGTACACCGTTAAAATTATACTTGAACAGAATATTGGCAACCTCAGTGATCGGGGTATCCTCTTTGACTGTGATCACCCGATCCCCCGGTGTCATAATATCTTTGACTAATTTCATTCACTCTATGATAACAGAAAAATATATCCCAGGGTAGTTGAGTATAACGATATGCACACCCTGGAGGACATGAGAATAGATGCGCTATGTTACAATCAAATCATACATATTAATTTATCTCTACAACAATGAAAAAAAAGCCCACTCCTGCCTCCAAAGCACCCGTTATTCTGGTCGTACTCGTCATTATCGCGATCGCTGGTTTTCTCCTGGTATATCACAAAAACACGATATCCATCGACAATCAGACGGAGCAAGCCAAGCTGTTAAAATCAATGAACAGTGAGCTCAAAGATCCGGATCAAAATGACCCCACACAACAACAGCTCGAAGACCTCTATGATAGCCAGGCCGGGAGTCATCAGATTAATTTCATCACGTATTTTAAAAGTTTTGCCAGCGATTCCACGACCAAAGACATCAAAACCAATCTCGATACCGCGGCCAGCTCTATTCAGGCAGAAATAGATAGTCTCGCGAACGGTAGCGGCAAAACCCTATTGAACGGCGCACAAAGCAGTATTAGAATCGCCAACCAACAGCTCGCCCAGAACAATCTCCTTGGAGCAAAACGAGCTACTATCCGAGCGCAAAGTCGTGTCATCGCGTCACAAGTCAAAAGTAGTAATATAGACAATGCCAAAAGATATCTGAGATTGGCCAAGGCTGCACTAACGAGCCTCATTGCCACCAGTAACAGCAATAGTAGCGTTTCGACAGGTAATAATCAGACAACAACTTCCGCCAGCCCAGCCGCCCGACAAGACTCTCAGCCTGACTGCTCCAAAGCAATTAACACATACTGCGAAGCCAGAAAAGCACGAGCCCAGGCACGCTACTGCTTCAATACCGGCGGCAATAGTCCAGCCCTGAAAAAGTATCAAACAGCCTGCAGCACCATTAGAAACACAGGCAACAGAAACTGTCTCGTCACGGGGCAAAAAGGTTTCAAAGCTGATTGCATTAGCAATTTTAACTGCAACAGCATCACTGACCCGCAAGCCCGAGCCAGCTGTATTGGAAACAAAGAACAGGCCTGCCAAACCCAACTCGAGGATAAGTGTTTTAGCGAGAATACCGAAAATCCAGACGGTACCGGCAGAACATGTCAACAACTTGTCGATCAAGCCGCCGAAGATCGAGCCAGCTTCCAACAAAGTGCGCGCGGCTTCAGCTGTGGCATTGACGCCACTGCCATTCCTGATTTCGATGATAGATGCCTTGGCAAGGGCCAAACCATAGCCCAGATCGACTGCAGCAAATACGCCGCTTTCACACTATCCGGCGTCGTCAACGATTGTACAGAGGTATGCAAATAGCATTGACCAAGGCCTCTCCAGATGATATACTGTTGGCATCATGAAAGCAGACATCCACCCAAAGTATTATCAGGCCTCGGTTCAATGTGCCTGTGGCAATAGCTGGACTACTGGCTCAACCCAACCCGAGCTTCGTCTAGAAATTTGCTCAAACTGCCACCCGTTTTATACGGGCAAACAAAAGACGCTCGATAGCCGCGGTCGTATCACACGGTTCAAAGAACGCAGCGCCAAAGCCAAAACACCGACAAAAAAGCAAAAGGCTGAAAACGCACAATGACTTCCCTTGAGCACCTACAGGCAGAATTAGTAGAACTTGAAAACAAACTCGCCGATCCCGAGTTTGTTTTAGATTACAAACGCGTAGCCGAAGCATCAAAACGCTACGCTGAAATTAAAAAGATACTGGAGTCGGGCACAGACGACGGTGCAGGCGCGCAGAAATACGACGATGTAATTGTTGAAATCCGAGCCGGTACCGGCGGCGATGAAGCCGCCCTGTTCTCGCAGACACTGTTTGAAATGTATAAAAAATACGGCCTATCCCGCTCATGGGATGTCCACGTCATTGATCTCAGTCAGACGACTCTTGGCGGCTACAAAAATATTACGTTTGAGATATCGGGCAAAGGCGTTTGGTATGCCATGCAGTTTGAATCAGGTGTCCATCGGGTCCAGCGAGTACCAGAAACAGAGAAGCGCGGCCGCGTTCATACCTCGACAGTGACTGTCGCGATACTGCCAAAAGCCAAAGAGACTGATGTCGAGATCAGACCCGAAGACCTTGAAATATCTTTCTATCGTTCAGGCGGCCCCGGCGGTCAAAACGTTAACAAAGTATCGACGGCTGTCCGACTCGTCCACAAACCGTCGGGCATTGTGGTACAGGCACAGGAAGAGCGCTCACAGGCGCAAAACAAAGAACGCGCCTTGGAGATTTTACGATCAAAATTACTCGCCGCCCAGAAAGCAGCCCAGGAAGCACAGCTTATCGGCGAGCGCCGCTCACAGATCGGCAATGCCGAACGATCCGAGAAATCACGCACGTATAATTTTCCTCAAGATCGCATCACCGATCATCGTATCGGCAAAAGCTGGGGTAACATCCAAAAGATTCTTGATGGCAATCTCGATACCATCATTGAAGCATTACACAGTACTAGCCTGGGAGATACAAACACATAAAATCTGCACATAGGGTGCAGATTTTTGTTGGGATAAATAGCAATAGGTTATTCGCTAGCACCCTCTTCCCCCTCCTCGGGTTTCTTTTCACGCTTAATCACCTCAACATCTTCAGCAGAGACTTCAGCAGCTGCCGTCGTAACTTCTTCGGGAGCCGGTTCCTGCACAAGAGCAATGACGCTTTCGGGATCAGCTTTGACGTTCAGCGCAGAAGACATCGCAACGTTTTTCAGGAGTATCTGGCTTCCGATTGACGATAAGCTACTCAGGTCAACAACAATATTGTGTGGCAAGTCCTGTGGTAAAGCCTCGATCTCGATCTCGTTTATGTTCTTGATGAGAACGCCGCCAAGGTCTTTGACTGCCGGAGCCTCGTTGATAAATTCAAACGGCACCGTCGCTGTGATTTTCTGGTCCAGACGCACCTGGTACAAATCAACGTGCAATACATGATCAGAAACCGGATCTCGCGTCACATCCTGAATAATGACCGGCATTTTCTTGTCGCCCAACGCCATCATCACAACTGTCGACTCGCCAGCCTCAGCATAAACGCGCTCAAAATCTTTGAGCGTGCATTGAATCGGTGTAGACTCAACACCCTTGCCATACACCACGCCGGGCAGTATGCCATCGTGGCGCAAATGCCGAACAGATTTGCCCATCGACATTCTTTTCTCTACTTGTAATTCCGGATTGTTCATAGTTATAGGACCTAGACAAGAATCTAGTAGTTACTTTTGCAATACTGTAGCATGCTTTTTAATTTCCCGCAAATACACGCTTTGGAGCCTAATAGATACCCCCTTCCCCGCTTTCTCATCATCCGTGTCCCTCATGCTGAAAATGATCTCGGTTTTTATAAGAAGTCGTTACGCTATGACTCAAATAGTTGAGTCCACGCTACGATTCTTATAAAAACCTCGTCATTTTCTAGCATGATGTACAATATGATGTGAAAGCGGGGAAGGTATTATTCATCGGGCTTGCGTTGAAATCCTTGTTACCCAAAAAATAATATGCTATAGATAACGAATATATACCTATGGCACACGGAACATTTGCGACAACAATTAATTGCATCGACGGACGAGCTCAGGGTCCGGTATCACAATGGATCAGGGATAATTTTCATGTCGATTATGTTGATACCGTCACCGCTCCCGGCGTCGACGACATCATCGCCGAACGATCAGATGCCGAGATCCAGTCTATTGTCAACGCAGCTGCGGTTTCGATTAATGCGCATCATTCAGGTCTCGTCGTACTCGCCGGACACGCCAATTGTGCCGGCAATCCCGTCTCCGACACGGAACATGCAGCACACATCAAAAAAGCTTGCGATAGACTCTCTGGTCTCCAATGGCCAGTCCGAGTTATCGGCGTCTGGGTCAATCATGACTGGCAGATCGAAAAGATCTGCGATAGTCGTCCTCAATAAAAAAGACCCGTGAGGGTCGGCCGGTACATGACTTCTGTCGTCCTACTACTAGAACGAGGTGATTATCGTACCGGTAACTTGCAAAGAAGGTACAGTTGAACGTACGTTGTTTAAAACAACGGAACTAGCGTACCTTCTCAAAATGATCACCGTTTAATCACTCTGAGAAAGTAGCAAGACAAGCCACGATACGTCTTATATCAAAGACAATTAGAACATCGTCTTGCCGAGAGCTGAGCAGACACTGACCACGTCGACATATGTTCAATACATCACCGCCGCTCTCGTCTGCTCAATATGGGAGGGTACAGCTCTTCTCTCGTCATCAACAAATCTTTTCATATTCATTGAGACAACGACAACCTCGTACCCTCTTTACAGCCATCAT
>CAZHOA010000061.1:0-4369 GCA_964534385.1 uncultured Candidatus Saccharibacteria bacterium
CGGTAATCTATACAGGAAATATGTGATGCCAGCTTTTTCCTGGCGATCTAAAAAAGGGAGGAAATAGTCATGGCAGTTCTGCGTATTAAGATATTCGGCTTGGGCGGGATCGGTATTCCCTTAACCGACTATCTCTGTCATTTTCTGGCCACGGCTCACAAAGAAGATGAAGTTTACGTGACGCTCTTTGACGGCAAGGCCTACCGGGAAGCAAATAGGCTCCGTCAGGATTTTGACGAGTATGATAATAAGGCAAAGGTACAGGCTCGCATACAAAGTCAAAAATGGGAGAATCTCCATATTGATCACAAGCCAGTGTACATAAGTGCTGATAATGCCTTTTTATACATAAAAAATGGGGACATTGTCTTTCTGTGTGTCGATAACCACCCAACCAGAAGAGAGGTATCCGATTACTGCCGCACACTTGATAATGTTATACTGATTTCGGCTGGGAATGAGTACACTGATGGTAGTGCCCAGCTATACCGGAGGAGGGATGGTCAGGATATTGATCCATCACTAACGGATCATAGTCCCGAGATTCGGAACAGTACTGAGCGCCATCCGGCGACCATGAGTTGCGAGGAGCTGGAAGCAACAAGCGTGCCTCAATTGCTCTTTACAAATCTTGCTGCCGCGAAATGTATGATCGACATTTTTTGGAATGAGGTCGAACTTAAGCAGTGTAATTATAACCAAGTATACTTTGACATCAATACCGGTAACGTTAAAGTGTACAAGCGCGAGTTACTTAAAAAATAAGGATAGGGAAGGAGATTTTTCTATGGATTTTAATGCCAATTCCAGCAATAGCTTTGTGGCTGAGAGGGAACCCAAGATTGAAGTCAGTGCCGGTGCAAATACATATCCCTTTGAGGGAAATGAGTTTGTCGGTATTACCCCACATCAGCTCTATAGAATGTTGGGTGATGTTGTAAACGCCCCTGCGAATCCCGACACATATATCACTCACTCGGGTGATGTTGCAAGTGCCCTTGTTAATAGTGAGACCTACATTATCCGACCGGGTGATCATGTGGAATTTCGGAAAGACCAGGGCGAGAAGGGCCTTATATAAATAAAGGGTCTTGTTTATAGGCACTACTGCTAGCTAGTATAATAATATAAGCATTTTGAAGGCTATTCAAAGTGCTTTTTTCATTTTTGACAGCTGAGAGCGTATCTGTTAGACTAGTGTCAATACATTAGGATCATATCTCTTATGGAGTTTGCTGTTATTAAAACAGGAGGTAAACAGTACAGAGTGAGTCCCGGGGATACCTTGCTTGTCGAAAAGCTCGACTATCCCGTTGGTACTGAGTTTGAGTTATCTGAGGTTTTGTTGTGGTCAAATTCCTCTGATACAACCTTGGCAATTGGCAAGCCGTTCGTCGACAAGACTAAGGTCACCGCAAAGTTAGTTGACCATATCAAAGATGCAAAAAAAATCATATTCAAGTACTCAAACAAAACCCGTTATCGCAAGAAAAAAGGTCATCGTCAGCCTCTCAGTAAGATTCTCATAGTCTCGATACAAAACTCCAAATAGATTCTTTTGGACATTACACAAACACCCAAGCGTACCCTGGGTGTTTTATTTTGTCGCTCAATGAGAGGTTTTAGTCGGGTTGGGTTTTTTTTCTCTCTTTGAAAGCATGCATGAGCGTTGTCGGCTCGGCATACTCAACACTGCTGCCCACAGCGAGCCCTCGTGCCAGCCGTGTTGTTGTGATGTGAGCTGATTTAAGTTCCTCTTGGATGTAGAGCGCTGTTGTTTCGCCGTACATGGTTGGATTGGTTGCCAAGATCAGTTCGATGCCTTCTATATTTTGCTCCTGGAGGCCTCTAATTCTTTCTATAAGCTCTTGAAGTCTCAGATGGGTGGGTAGGATACCTTTGCTTGGATTGATGACGCCTCCGAGTACATGATACACACCATTAAAGATACTTATTTTCTCAAGAGCCAGCAGGTCTGTTATATTTTCCACTACCGCTATTTTCGATTGCAGACGTTTTGGATTACTGCAAATCGAACACAGCGTCTCATCGCTGATGTTGAAGCATTGCTGACATAAAACATTGCTGTGCGGTAGTTCCGTTATTGATACACCAAAGTGTGCCAATCTCTCGGCCGGCCATTTTAATAGTTCCAGGACGATTCTTGTCGCTTGCCGAGGGCCGATTCCGGGTAATTGTCCAAAATGACCAACTAATTCTTTGAAATTTTTTTGCATGCTCAAAAATGTTTAGCTAAATTTTTGAATGAAGCATAGTCTTCATCAAAATAAAGCTCGACCTGACCGGTAGGTCCGTTTCTATGTTTGGCTATGAGTATCTCGGCAATATTTTTTTTCTCGCTATCTTTTTTGACCTTGTCTTCCCGGTGAATAAACATTACTAAATCGGCATCTTGTTCGATAGAGCCTGAGTCGCGCAAATCTGATAAACGAGGTCGTTGGTCCGGTCGATTTTCAACAGCGCGACTGAGCTGTGATAATGCGAGTACGGGAATGTTCAATTCCCGCGCCAGACCCTTGAGGCCTCGTGAAATTTCGGTGATCTGTTGGACCGGACTATCATAATCGCGTTTTGAATTCATCAACTGCAAGTAGTCTATGATGAGTAGACCAAGACCGTGCTCGGCCTGGAGGCGACGTGCCATGGCACGCATCTGAAGTACCGTGAGTCCCGATGTATCCTCGATAAATAGCTTGCTTTGGGCCAGGCTATCAAGAGCGGCAGCTATTTTCTCAAAGTCATTATTATCGCCTTCTGAAGAGAGACGACCAGTGCGCATTTTCCATAAATTAACATTAGCTTCGGCGGAGATAAGACGATCTACAATTTCGTCTTTTGACATTTCAAGACTAAAGACACCGACTGGTACCTCACGCCCGGCATTACGCGCTATATCAAGAGCTAGCGAAGTTTTGCCGAATGAGGGACGAGCTGCAAGAATGATGAGGTTTGATCTCTGTAAACCAGCTGTCATCGTATCTATGTCGACAAAGCCAGTGGTTTGACCCCGGAGTGAGCCATCGCCTTTGTGGAGTTTATCAATGCGGTCAAAGGCATCCTGCAACGTCTTGCCGATTGACGTGAAGTTTTGTTGAATCGATTTTTGTGATACGGAAAATAGTTTCTGTTCTGCCTGATCGAGTATATTTTCAATGTCATTATCTTCCTGATGACCGAGTCCCATGATCGTGTGAGCCGCGTCGATAAGATCTCGAAGGATCTTCTTGCGCTCCACGATCCTGCCGTAATGTGTAATATGGGCCGAGGTCGGCGTGCTATTAACGAGACTAGATAGATAGCTGGCGCCACCTACGTTTTGTAATTCTCCCGATTCTTCGAGAATATTTGAAACAGTAAGGACATCAATCGGTTCACGTCGTTCGTAGAGTCGTAGAATGTGATCAAAAATGATCTGATGCGAGCGGCTATAGAAAGAATGTTCATCCAAGAAGTCAGCAACCTTAGCTATGGCTTCTTTATCAAGCAGAACAGAGCCAAGAAGGCTTTTCTCGGTTTCTATACTTTGAGGGGGTAGTGTGTTGACGTCAACGGCTGTATTTTTAGGCATGGATCTATTATACCCAAGCTGGTCATTATGTGATGTGTGCACAATGTCTTGATAACTTGATAACATGTGTTTAGCTAAGTCTGATATTATTAAGGACGCTTATCGAACTAGATTTGACTAAATAATTTTAATATACTATAATAATGCCTGTTATAGTATGATTTTCGCGAATGGAGGCATGCTGTATGACAGAAAATAGGTGCTCGGCTTGTCAGCGGTTTTGCGTTAAATCTCAATGCAGGTGTGCACGATCTATTGATAGGTTCTGCCGTACATGTCAGCGTACGTGCTATTGTCCGGGTCTATCCTGTCCGATCTGTGCTAATGATCGGATTTATAAGGGGAGAGACCTCGATGTTTGTGTGAAATCAGGTATCGTCCTGCCATTACCGCCGTATGCGGTGGTAAGATTAAAAGACGTCGAACCGCTAAGAGATCGCCAGTTCGTAATTAAGAGTATTGAGCATCACAATGGTCATAAGGATACTATTTTTTACGATCTTTTGATTCATAATCAAGTATACAAAAAAATACCTCGATCTTCGGTCATGCTCGACATAGATGATAATGCCTATCATCTATGTCCTCTCTGTAAAAGTAATAGGATTTTTATCAAGAGGGGTGAAATCTCCTTTGAGGGTGATCGTTTTCTGAACGGTATACTGGGAAATTTCCCGATGTACACGAGTCAGTGCGGTTGCAAAGTTAAGTTTTTAAATTCTGATCAATTTAATTTTGTAATTGCAAAGATATACTCGATACTCGAGGATAGATTTCCCG
>CAZHOA010000062.1:0-1543 GCA_964534385.1 uncultured Candidatus Saccharibacteria bacterium
AAGATGATGGACGGTGCTGTGCGTTTGGCTACCTCAAATGTATCGCGGACGCGGCTTGCGCCGACGCCGACGAACATCTCGACGAATTCAGAACCGGAGACGAAATAGAACGGGACATTGGCCTCGTTAGCTACGGCCTTTGCTAGTAATGTTTTGCCGGTGCCGGGTGAACCGATCAGGAGAATGCCGCCCGGAATGCGTGCGCCGAGCTTATGGAATTTTTTGGGGTCGCGCAGAAATTCAACGACTTCTGATATTTCTTCTTTGGCCTCGGTGAGGCCGGCGATATCTTTAAAACTGGTCTTGCGATTTTGGGAGCCTTCGCCGGCGAGCTTGGCCTTTGATTTGCTAAACGAAAAAGCATTCATGGCGCCCCGCTGAGCCTGATGGATCATGAACCAGAAAATCATGATTACAAAGACAAACGGCAGAACAATTGGCAGGAGGTTGGAGATGTAGTAAAAGACACCGGACTCTTTTTTGATGTCGATGTTGAGGGCGTTTAGTTTGTTCTTATCAACGCCAAAATTCACGAGGCTTTCACTGAATGAACTGCCGGGTTCTTTCTTGGATTGTTCCACGGTGTTGTTTTCTTTCAGCGTAATATCGAGTATATCGCCGCGCACGACGATTTCTTTGACTTTTTCAGCGTTGATCTGGTTGACGAGCGTGCTGAGCGAGACCTCGGTCTTGCTGGCAAATGGCGACCGTGTGAACGCAACGACACTGGAGATGGCCAGGAGGATAATAAAAACAATAAGAATATATTTTAAAATTGATTTCATAATAAAAATCTACCGGAGGGATAGATTGAATGAATGTAGCACAAAAATCCCATTACAGCAAATGCTAGATCCCATTCACTATGGGGTTAGCGGGTGGAGTCTTACAACGCCCGGGGATCGATGATCTGTTCAGATAAGCCGAGCTCGAGGATCTTCTGGAATGTGTTCCATGGGATTGTCGTCGGTGTGATATCAGGTGTCGGCAAAATGCCGCCGTTGAGAATGGAATTAGTGGCAGTGTCATAGTACCAGTTCTTGATCGAGTCTATCCTGCCTGTCGCGATTAAAACATGAGGATCTTGGTCGAGTGGTATGGCTTGGTGCTCGGCTTCGCTCAGACGAATCAAGCCAGTGAGTGAGCGCAGGTCAATACGCTTGGCCGGACGGGTCAAAATATTCACATAACCTTGCTGGGTGCGCTGAACAACAACGTCGTATTTGCCGCCGTTTTGGGAACGGAGAAAGCCGGGCATGCCGACATTGCTGGACTCGAGCATGATGACCTTTAATTTCTTATCGCGTTGTTTGACCTGAAACTCTGCGGTTCTTTGTTCTTTTTTGGCCTTTTCGAGTTCGGCGGGAAATTCTTCGAAACGCCGTTTTTCTTCGTTGTGATGAGCTATGATGAGTGGCGTCACTATCTCGATCACTCGCGATGGAGTCTGGGGGAGGCTTTTGTTGAGTGCGGCGATCAATGCTGACAGTCCGAAAGCTCGATCGATCGGATCATTGGAAATGGTGCCTTTGCCGTAGAAGTC
>CAZHOA010000062.1:1643-4352 GCA_964534385.1 uncultured Candidatus Saccharibacteria bacterium
GATGCCGATGTAGCTTGACTATTATCCATATTTATTATAATATAACAATAAGTTACTTCAATGTCAATCGGATAGAAAGGAGTATTGATATTGGAAAAGATGTTTGAAAAAAATACGACGAGAGGTCAGGTAAAAAAATATGATAGCCGTAGAACGGATTCATGAAGGCGAGGTGATATCTAGCACTACTGTCCGGGCTCCATCAGATCAACGTGCCGAACAGTTCACTCACCGCATGTACTATTTTTTTGAGCATGTGATGAAGGTCGATCCGGTTGCTTCGCCTTTGAAGAATAATATCATTGAGCGTTTTTTGGGTGAGAGCTTGCAACGGTTACGCGGTTTGGGTCGTGAGAACCGCGGTCAGCAATTCCTAGGCTATGTTTTTGAGGAGCTGGTCCGATTTGAGATACAAGCTCTGCAGAATCAATCTCCGGAGATTGCCGATATCGAATCGCGATTATTGACGCATCTGCGCAGCTCGTTCAGCTCAACACCGGATGCCGTCGGTCTGTACCTTGATGATGAGGCTGATATCATAATCAGTGACATCTATGAAGTAAAGCTAAGTGTCTCAGCTCTGAAGGCCAGGCTGGATCAGCTGGAACGGCATTGCCAGAGTATCGTGTCGCTAGTTACCGGTCTAAATACAGCGTCTCGAAACAACCTAGCACAGTCGCATCCGCTTGGCGGCCACTCGTTGTACATGGCTGATGATTGCCGGCTGCACGTCTATCTTGCCCGCAATGGTTCGAGTGTCGTAGATGTCGAGACTCAACAATGGCTCAATGCCAATAGCTGGGAAGTGCACCGGTCGATATTCTCATTAAATGAGGTTGCCTACCTGGCCAAGATTCTGTTTCCAGAATTTGTACATGGTTTTACATTCAAGGAGTTTCATTGTTTTCAAAAGACACAGACCGCATTGGAACAAGGTTTCGAACGATGTATGGCGGATATTTCTGCCATACTGTCTGGAGTGATTAATTCTGATTTCACGCCACAGCAACTCCGAGCTATGGCTTTCGTCTGGTTGTGCAGTGATCGCATTCTTCTTGATGAAGATTTATTAAATATGATTGCCGATATTCTGCTGTCGTTTGAACCAGGATATATGGTGTACAAGAAAAAATTTCCACAAAGGTTTCAAAAGATTGTGGAAGACATGAGGTATTTGGCGCCGAACATGGATCAGGTAACGCAGCTTTTTCAGGCAATACATGCTTTCTGGCGCGATAACGTCAGTAGATACATCAAGGGTATTGATGAGCAGGTATGTCTGAAAACAAATATATTACCTGTTCTGTAGGATGGAGCCGAGAGCTGTGGTATGTAGTTTATGAGAGAAGGAGGTGGCGATTATAGACAAAATTAAACCCCGCGAGATGGTGCATTGGTGATACCATATTTGGTACCCAATGCATTTCATCTGCGGGGTTGATTTATTAGGACTCCCAGGGGATCCTAGGTTCGTGGTCCTCGGTTCGCGGCGATCTGCGGCTGGACTGTCGACGTTCCGTTGTGTATTCTTGAGCGTGGCGCCGGCTGATTGCCACATTGTCCTGGATCATGCCGATCAGTTGAACCCTGTATCCCGTGGGCGTCGCTATAATTTGGTAGCTGCCGTTCATCACGACCCCGTTCGGTCCACTGCGATCAGCGGCGTGTTTACCAAGTCTGACATCGTGGAACCATAGCCCGGGTTCCAGGGTGTGTAGGACTTCGGCCAGGGGGAAGAAGTCTACCTGATACTCGTGGGCTGCCTGGATCGCCACATTTCCGCTCGGTGCGACCAGGGCTGTTATCGGGTGGCGTTTCACGAGAGTTTTTGCCAATAGATAATTAATGCCATCGGCAAAGCGTCCGTCAAACGCAAGGTCAATTATGGCGCACAACTCGGCGCAGCCAGGAACCGCGAATACGGTCTTCTTAAAACCAGTGCCGGCATCGGCCAAATTTTTCGCTTCCACCTTGAGTGCCTCAACTCGGAGGTGGATACCGTACCAGAATTCGGCATGGGCCAGAATTATTTCTTCGGCATAACCCAGCGCCCACATGTTTCGGATAAAATTTCCGACGGTCAGCGGCTGGTGCGCACTGCCGGTGGTGTTGCTATACGCCTTAGACTCAGCGATGCCTGAATTTAAGAGTCCTTCGAGGTCGCCGAAATCTTCCTCGAGTTCTCCGGAGGCGAGAAAACAATTTACGACGAACACGGCCTCGTTCACTACTTCTAGTGGATTATATCGAAGGTGGTAAGCATCACGAATCAAACGCGCGATGCTATGGCCAAACCCCTTTAAATAACCATTTCGGTTATTCGTGTTAATTAGGTCAAGTAGCTCTCCAAGGGGGGCAGTGACCTTGATTCCGTATTCCTCAACGGCTTGCTCCAAGGCTGACGCTGCTCCGAGGTGGTGATATTTTCGTGTCCCGATGTCTATCAGGATCACGTTTTCACCCCATGTTGCAATCTCCGCTTCACTTGGATCGTGATTGTATGGCCAAAATATGATCTCGTCAAATTCGATATTAAAGTTACGACATATCGTCGCAAGCGTGGCGACTTTGTCCATTTTCGGGTACCTTTCAATAAATGCAACAAAATTACTCATTCTATCCTCCTGAATTGTCAAAAATTTTAAAAAGTCTGCGTAAATTATAGCATTTTATATAAAAAAAGTCAACCCCAGAGGTTTGTCAGGTCTT
>CAZHOA010000063.1:0-4343 GCA_964534385.1 uncultured Candidatus Saccharibacteria bacterium
GAACTTGCCGACAGAACGATGCAAATCTTCGTAGTAGGTATTGCCTTGCCTTATATCGCCTGATAAGCCGTGGATTGCGAGGTTCATTTTGGCTATCCGAACCGTCTGATCCGTTTTCTCCTGTCCGTATATTGAAACTTCGCGTGATGCCCTGGCTTTTTTGCCATTCTCGAAATGTCGTTTGATAAACTCGACGGACTGCACAAACATACCGCCGGAGCCACAGGCTGGATCGTAGATATAACCCTTGTATGGTTCGAGGATTTCAACGATGAGTTTGACGATCGAAGTCGGTGTGAAGAATTCACCACCACCGGACCCATCAGCAATCGCAAACTTACCGAGAAAATATTCATAGATTCTCCCGAACGCATCACCTTCGATATCGTCCGGTATTTGATTGAAATTTTTAAGGAGAGTGATGATTGAACGGTTTTCAAGCAGTTGAAATGATTTTGGTAGAATGCCTGCTAGCTCTTTATTCTCCGCTTCGATCTCCTTCATCGCATCATTTACCGCCTTACCCATGTCGGTTCCTTCCGGCAATTCTATGAGATATGAAAATCTGGCCTTTTCAGGAACGAATAGCGTGCCTTGAGCATGGTAATCGGCAGAAGAAACTGGCCGCTCACGAGCAATCGAAGCTCCTCCATGATTTTTGGTTTTACTTTTTCGCTCCTCGGCTATTTCCTTCTGAGTTTTGCTGAATTTAACGCCAGCGAACTTCAGGAAAATCAAACCTAAAACTGGTTCGGCGAATTCATTGAGACGCAAAGCCGAATTGGCTCGCATATGATCGGCCGCTTCCCACAGTCTATTCTCTAGGTCTTTGATATTAGTCATAATAGTTTTTCTTCTTTGAAGCTGAAGTGGCTGTTTTTGGAAACGATGACGTGATCCATAATTTCTATGCCCATCATTTTTCCGGCCTTGGTCAATCTCTTTGTGAGCTCCAGATCGTCATCGGATGGCGTCGGATTGCCGGAAGGATGATTGTGAGCGGCAATGATCTGTGCCGCGGAGTATTTGAGAGCTGGCTCGAAAACCTCTCGTGGATGGACGAGGTTCGCATTCAACGTGCCCATTGAAATAGTCTCTTTGTGAACAAGTTGATTTTTGGCATTCAAATACAACACAACGAAATGCTCTTTCTTAAGTTCGCGCATATCGGTCAGTTGCGCGGCCGCATCCTTTGCAGTGTTTATCACTGGCAGATTGGTATCATTCACTTCCAGCGCGCGCTTAGATAGTTCAAATGCGGCAAGAAGCGTCGTCGCTTTTGCGGAATCAATGCCGCTTATTTTCGATAAATCCTCATACGTCATCTGCAATAGCCGTTTCTTGGAATACTTCGATAAGATTTGCGATGCGATTTCGATAACATTCTTCCCTGTCGTACCGGTTCGTAAAAGAATCGCCAAAAGTTCGGAGTCCTTCAAATTCTCAACTCCTTTTGCAATAAGCTTCTCCCGTGGTCGTTCTATTTTTGGCAGATCTTTTATCTTCATAAATTATTTTCAAGTAACCACTCCCACAACGGCTTAAGCTGTATCACATTTTCGTCTTTTTTTACTTCTCGTTTTTCGTCCCATGTAAGCACAGTCAATTTTTTGACTTTCAACTCATCGCTTGCTTCAAATAATGCTTTGGTTTCCCTTTGCTCGACGTCGGGATTCGTCAGGTCATAGCAGACTTGTATTAGCTCTGTTACTTGATATCCATTTTTAAGCACAAAATCTATCTCCCGATCATTGCGAGTTTTGTAATAAAATAATTCTCGGCTGGTTTGATTGCCCCGCTTTACCAGTTCCGTGAAGACAAGATTCTCCATGAGCTTGCCGGTGTCAGGAGAATGCTGAACTGCCTTTGCAGTTACAAGACCATTGTCCACTATGTAGGTTTTCTTGGGTGATTGTAGTCTGGTACCGGCTTTGGTCGAATGTCGATCCAAAGAAAAAATCAAATACGCCTCGGTAAGGTAGCCGAGATATTTGGCCACAGTGACATCACTCTTAAAGGCCAGAACACTGGCAAGTTTTCGAGCAGTATATGGGTTGGAAACATTGTTTATCAGGTAGGACCCAAGATTGTCTATCTGTTTAGAAAAGCGGACTTTGTGTCGCTTAATTACATCCTTAAAAAGGACTGCATCAAACAGCACGTCAAGATAGCCCCGAGGCTCAACATCTTTTGTGACAATCTCCGGGTAACCACCATTCGTCATATATTGAGTCAGGTATCCAAGAAGTTTTGCTTTTTCATCGGGTAGCAAAAGTTTGCCAGTGGAAACTTCGTACTGTCTGGCTTTCAAAATTTCTCTAAAATCAAATGGCAGTATTTCTATGGGAATATGTCTGCCAGTGAGATGCGTGGCGAGTTCTTTCGAAAGTAGAGATGCATTGGACCCCGTCAGCACCAAGTTATAACCTGATCGATGTAAGCGATTGACGAAGAGTTCCCAGTTCGGAAGGTTTTGTATTTCATCAAAGAGGATATATTTGGTGTCTCCATAAACTTGCTTGAGTTCCGAAAGAAGTTCATCAAGGTCAATTTTTTCTTCTCCCGGGAGCGATTCATCATCAAAGTTAAAGTATGCGAAATTATGAGCCTTGAGAAGCATCAAGGCAAAGACCGATTTGCCTGCTCGACGTGGCCCTAAAATGACTTTTATGAGGTCAGAAGACATCAATTTCTGAGCATCTTTCTCCTTGGTACGTTCTACGTAAGGAAGCGAAAGAAGCCTGTCCCTGTCCTGTTTTTGCTTGGAAACTGTGGCTTTTAGCATAGTATTTATCTCGTACTATGCAGTTTATCCCTTTTTTGCATAGTACAAGTAGTATACTATGCATAACGGGTAAAGGCAACGATCAATCGAGGTTACCTGTTGAAAAGTTAAGCAAATCGTTCCAAGTCCTCAAATTTCTTTTTACGACTTGAACCCCGTACGAAAGGTGGCAAGCAGTTGGTGAATTCGGAATTAGATTACGGGATATGTAAGTCTATTTTGAAAAGTGGTATAATTTTATTAATCAATATTATAAATAATTAATCGCCAGCTCTTTTATTGAACTAAAATCCAATAAGACCCCTGGTTCAATAAAATATGAAAAAATCTTTCATTGTTCCAAGAGTATCGGCGTTTGTCCTTATTTTCTCTCTTGTCATCCTGCCGACTGCACCGGCTTTTGCCCAGCTTGGTGGTGTCACGCCTCCGCCGGTTGAAACACCGCCTACGCCCACACCACCTACGCCAGAAGTTACGCCACCACCGGTTGAGCCAGTGGTGCAAACGATTACTCCTCCAGCTGATACTACTGCACCAGCTATCTCTGGCGTGGCTAATTTATCTTTAGGTATTAGTGACGGAACGATCGTTTGGACTACCGACGAGCTTGCAGTTTCGCATCTTGAATATGGCACAACTGAAAGTTATGGCACACAGGCAACACTTGATGCATCTGCACTTCTCGCTCATACAGCAATTTTGACTGGTCTTTCTGCAAACACTACTTACTATTATTGTATTCACGCCACTGATCTTGCCGGTAACACCGCAAATTCCTGTGGACACTCATTTACCACCGCGGCGCATATGGTGATTGCGGATACCACCCCGCCTGACGTAACGCTTATTACCGAAGGACCCGTCACCACCACATCGGCAACGATCAACTTTACGACAAGCGAAGTTGGGAATGCACGAATTGAATACGGCACGACTGCCGGATATGGAGATAGTACGCCTCTTGATACCAATCTTGCTCTCACTCACACAGTTACTCTTTCAAACCTTACTCCAAACACCGAGTATCATTATCGGATCATATCGAGCGATGAAGTAGGTAATGAGACGATTACATCAGACGAAACATTTATGACTGAAGCGGTGTCAGTAGGTGTGAGCGTAAGTACACCTGCCGACACTACAGCTCCCGTTGTTTCGGGAGTTGGAAGCGTCACGCTTGGGATTACGGACACAACGCTTGCTTGGACGACTAACGAACTTTCCGTCTCAACACTTGAATACGGAACGACGCAAAGTTATGGATCGCATGTCACACTTTCAGTAACTGCTGGGCTTGCTCACACTGCAACACTTACCGGACTCACCGGTGGCACGACCTATTATTACTGCATCCACGCCACTGATCTCTCGAGCAATGCGACGAATTCTTGTCCTCATTCATTTACGACTGAACCGACTCCCGTGATTGTACCAGTGACACCGAGTGACACAACCGCTCCACAGATTTCCCTTATCACTGTTGCTCCAATCACTACCACTGGTGCTACGGTTGCCTGGACGACGAACGAACTGGCTACTTCGCAAATTCAATATGGAA
>CAZHOA010000064.1:0-4219 GCA_964534385.1 uncultured Candidatus Saccharibacteria bacterium
AATTTTTGACCTACATTGACATACCTGAGAAAAAATTCCACCACATCATCGATCAGAGCCGACCCTCACATCTATGGAAAAAAGAAAATGGCACCTGGCAGCTCAAGCATCAGGTTACGTAGCTCACCAAATCAGCTCTTGGGTTTTGATTAAAAAAACAATAAAAAAAACCGCGGAGACATCTTTGCGGCTTTCGTGTTGCTAGTTTCTGGCTAGAAATTGAAGGATGAGGCATTATTCACCGGGCGAGCAAGAGAACCAAAGATTTTACACAAGCACAGCCGAATGATCAACGTTAGAAAAATAATTATCTATTTGGGCGCTGGTCTCTTGCCATATAGCACGACTAGAACATGGACAATAGTCTACGTACAAACGACGTATAGTAAGTCTGCCATAATTATTCTTGTAAACAGTACCCCAGAATAAGATAGATTTATGACCAGTCGCCCAATTCTTCGGAATCAACTCTTGATGATCGTCAAGTAACCAGTCAAGGACATTCGCAGGCAAAACAGGTAATGCGCTATCTATCATGCTCTGATTTAATCTAGGTTCACAAAGCAGATCTATGAAATCTCGACACGCTTCCTGTTTATCAGATCGATACAACCTGATCTGTGCTGGATCAAATCTCCACATTCCTGTGGCACGGCTGGCAATCTGATCTTCAGGTCCTATCGACCAGCCTTCAGGAATAAAGGGCTGAGCATCGAGATCAATCCATCGATCACGAGAACAGAGTAACAGCATTTCTTGCATTATATGTCTATCTATTATGCCCGTGTTCAATAAATCAAAAAACTGTTTGATTTGAGCATCGGTCGGGGTTGGGTCGTAAGTTACTATTGGATCCTCGACAACGCGTTTTTGCAAAGCAGCCAAAGCTTCTTGATTGATGTGAATAAAATACTCTTTTTCTTCGAGTTTTCTTTGGTAATCAGCAATCTTTTGCGCAGCATCCTGTATGCACCTTAAAACTCTATCTCGAGAAGTAGAGCCGGGGTACGTCCCTGTGTCACGTTCTATTTTATGCTGTAAATCTCTTTGCCATGCATGCAATAGCTCGAGTTTATCATTGATATCCTCAATATCACGTTGGTCGGATTGTATCCACCGCTCACGTTGTCGTATCTGTGCCTCATCTGATTGCGCTGCAACATCGGGCATTGTCTGAACCATATATCACTCCTCTGTTTGTAAAAATACTAGAGTACTGTATACACTAAACTGGTCTGTGTGTAAAGAACGCGATTTGCATCTATTATCTCTTTACGATATATATGAGAATAGTAATAACCATTGCCTATGTATAAAAAAAATAAAATCGTTGTGTTGATTACAGCGCGTGGAGGTTCCAAAGGCGTGCCCAAGAAAAATATAAAGCCGGTGAAAGATAAGCCGCTGATTGCCTACAGTATCGAAGCGGCCCGCAGTGCCAAATATGTGGATCGGGTCATTGTTTCAACTGACAGCAAAGAGATCGCAGAGATAGCCAAAAATTATGGCGCTGATGTGCCATTTCTCAGGCCGGCCATACTAGCCAACGACACCGCCAAAAGCATTGATGTGGTTCTGCACGCAGCTGAATATTTACAAAAAAATGAAAAGTATGATTTTGATGTTTTGGTTTTGGTGCAGCCGACAAGTCCATTGGTACTCGGCAAAGATATTGATACGCTCATCAAAAAACTCATCGACACCGGCATGAATTCCGGTATTACCGTATCCGAAGTCGATAGTCGTCCCGAATGGATGTATACCATCAAAAATCAAAAGGCACTGCCATATATTCCCGAGCGAGACCAGGAACAACGCAGGCAAGACATGGCACCGCTCTACATTTCAAATGGCGCCGGATTCGCCGTCAAACGGACATATCTATTAAAAAACAAAAGGCTGCTCGACGACAAAAAAAACACAGCAGTCATAATGCCACGGGAACGCTCACTCGATATTAATACGCCGTTTGATTTTGTTGTTGCTGAAGCTTTACTGGCCGGCACTGAACCGAAGAATCAATAACGACTAAGTAAAAGGATAGTGCGCATACTCCATCTCACTGTGCTGGTTCAGAAAAGAACGCAATGGTTCAAGAAATGTTGTATGAATTTTGGCAGATTCAGCATAGCTGGGAAGTTCACACATACCGGCGGTCAAAAGATTCTCGACCAACCCGGTTGTTAATGTGCTTTGATACGGGATCGTGATCTCAATCGGCACATACTGCCAATCGTTTTGGCCTTGCGCCCGTGTCGCCTTTTGTACCACCTCTTGTATTACGTAATGATTATCTTGATTTCTTATGGTAATGATATGCGGTTTGACATCACCGGGGAAAAACGTAAAAAGACCATTGCTGCCATTTGCAAACACAACGCTCAGTATGCCGGTTAATTCCAAATAGCCGTTGCGTTTGCTCGGAATAGGCTGCGTATCCAGCTGCGAGGTATCTACCTGAAAATCGGTGCTACCAGATAGCCACGCCATGCAATCAAGATAATGGATGACCGTAGTCACCAAACCAAGACCGGTGGCGCGTACACGAAAGTCGAACGGGCCATCGCGCAGCGAATCCTGTATCCCTTTATAGAACGGCATCATCCTCATCGGACAATTTACCCACGTGGGTATGTTTTTTGATTGCAAAAGCTGCCCTATCTCATCATAGTCATGCGGATTTTGGAATAGTAATTTTTCTAAAATAAGATATTTCGTATCGAGCACAGCCAGGGCACGTTCTAGGACTTCGCGACGCTGAGCCGAGCTCGTAGCGACAATCAACACATCAGCGATATCACGCTGTTCCGGCAACGATTGACTGTAGCTCACACGGTGTTGAACAGATCCCTCCGGCATCGACTCAAAACGAGACTGAGCTGTCGTCAAACTGTCCGATGACGGATCAATGACAAAAATATTCAGCGGCAAAGTAACGGCTTTTAACGCCTGCAGATGCCGACTACCTATATTCCCAGCTCCGATGATATATACATTTTTAGACATAGAGGTCATTGAAATATTTTTGGATAGTGCGCTGCCAAATGCGCTTGTCCTTCATAACGGCTAGGAACTTTTTGTGGCTATTGCCGGTCCCAAATATCTGTGTCTTTGGAAAACGCGTCGTGGTCGCAAAACGCTGAATCAGACTACCGATGTCCGATTCATTATGTTCACACGTAAACACACTGCTGTCCTTGTGGCCGGCGGCACGATTGTGTTGGCGCGTACCGATATTTATAGCTGGCACGCCATAATACGGCGCTTCGCGAATACCGGCGCTGGAATTGCCTATCATAAACTGCGCGTGCTTCAACAGTGTTAAAAAATACTCAAATCGTATCGATGGAAATAATTTGAACTGCGGATGGGACTTCAAAGTGCGCTCGTACAACGTCTGAATGATGTCAGTGCCGGGATCGTTATTCGGATGAATCACTATGTAGCCTATATTCGATTGTATCATGGCTTTGAGCAATATTTCAGTATGTGCATAGAGATGCTCAATGGCTGTCGTAACCGGATGGTAAATACAAATGGCGTAGGCGTCAAAGGGAATCTGATACCGTTCTTTCGCGGCCTTGAGGTTCGGCAACGTCTTTGAATTCATAATATCCAAATCAGGCGATCCGATAACAAAGACACTCTCCGGCACCTCGCCCATTTGCACCAATCGCCGACTGGCAACTTCATTGGCCACAAAATGCAGATGCGACATCTTCGTAATCGCATGTCGAACATGCTCGTCGATTGTCCCGGATACTTCTCCGCCTTCAATGTGCGCGACGAGAATGTTATTGAGCGATCCGGCAATAGCCCCGGCCAGAGCCTCAACACGATCACCGTGCACCACGATCATATCAGGTTTGTATTCTTTTATGTAGCTGCCGATACCCTCCAGCGTGTTACTCAGAATCTTCTCAAGCGACGTGCCGTCGTCATGATTGATAAATTTAAAAATCGTGGCGATCTTGGCTTTTTCAATTTCTTCGACCGTATGTCCGTACTTAGCACGCATGTGCATTCCGGTGGCAAACATATGGACGTCAAACAAAGCTGATTCAGATAAAACCGCTACCAGAGATTTAATTTTGCCAAAATCAGCGCGCGTGCCGGTAATAAATACTATTTTCTTTTTCGTGATATGTCGCGCCATGATAGTTGGGCATCTTTAGAAATTGCTGTTTTGGCAACCGTACCAAGTATTTTATCAAAATCG
>CAZHOA010000065.1:0-4118 GCA_964534385.1 uncultured Candidatus Saccharibacteria bacterium
GAATATCCTAATTTTCCCCATACACCCAGGATCGCCTTCATGCGATCGATGTGATCGCTGAGCACCACATCTGGAATCGACGCCTTAATGTAGTCGCAGTCCGAACAGACGAGAACAACCTTGCCATCCAATTCTTTGGGCACAAGATTGTGATCTGCTGTTTCATGGTTCGGGCATACGAGCTGATGTACAAAACCTGTGTTCTGCCACTGGTTTATCTTGTTTATAATTTCTTCGTTGGTCATTTAATCTCCTCACCTGTCAATATAATGCCCGATCAACAATCAATCATTCGGGTATTTTCGTTGATAGGCTTTTATGGCCGCTTCAGTCATGCGTTCGGTTAGTTTAGTCCGAGGTACAACTCGCCTCTGGCCGCAGTGAGCACACTCAACATAGTACTCCGAATGCGAATCGCAGGCAGAACCATACTGCACATCACTTGGCTCGGCGCTATTCTTGGATCTACAGTTTTCACACCTAAATATCCACCATGTCTGCTTTTCCAGAATTTCCATGGCACAAAGACTCCTCTCTGGATTTTATTAAAAGAACGCCTCTTATATTAGCATAAAAAATAAAAAGCGTCAAATTGACGCGTTGGAGCTGCTATCTATTCAACATGACATTCAAGAGACCGCGCCACGACAACAGTTCGCGAGGGTTAAAAGTCTCCTCCAGACATCCGACAAGACATTGTTGGATGTACCGACTCTTGCGCGCTTTGCGTGCCAAAAAGTCATTCAACCATGGCTTTGCCAACCATTTTTCGGCTGCGCGATAGCTGGTATACTTTGGTTCCAGTTTTGCCTTTAGTACATGATCAAAGTCTGCCAAAACAGCCTGATTATGTGAACACAAATAGTGGTGAATAATTTCAGCGGCCAACTCCGCCGATTCCATGGCCTTACCGATGCCTTCGCCCGTAAATGGGAACGTTGTCCCGATCGATTCACCGATAGCCAATACCCTGTCCCGTCTAAACGATCTCGTACCCACAAAACCGCACCGTAGCGGCGCGCCGATAAGTTGGGAAACATGAGTAGCGCTACGCATAATCTCACCGGCTAAAGGAAAAATCGATACAAAACGATCAAAAACCGAATGTAAATTGAGCTTTGATTTGATAACCTGATCGCGCAGCACACCACAGCCAATATTGAATTCGCCGTTTGGCAATGGAAAGATCCAACCATAGCCCGGAATAATTTCTTTTTCGTATGAGAAAATTAATCGATCGAGTTCAATCGGCGACGTTACATAACAACGCACAGCCACGGCATTCGGACGGGCATCGCTAATAATGTCCATTTTTTTACCTAATGTAACATGCGCTCCCGTAGCCACAACGCACATCCGCGCTCGGATCGGCACACTGTCTCCTGCGCTGTAAATCAACACTGTATCGTCTTCCTGTTTAATATCTACGACCGCCGTATCACACAGCAAGCGAGCCCCGGCCGCAACGGCAGCCTGAGCAATGATAGCATCCAACTGCAATCGTTTGATAGTCAACATTCCGCTTGTCGTATCGACCCGTATGCGCGACGGACTTTAGTAGGACAACCTATTCACAATCTTGCCTTCCCGTATAACGGTCGGTAACAGTCCCAAGCGGCCAAGGCAGCGTAAAGAGTCGGCAATCAAAGCATCGCCGCACACTTTATCACGGGGAAATTTTTCTTTTTCAAGCAACAGTACCCCATGTCCCTGTCGAGCCAAATGGATGGCCGCAGTAGATCCGGCAGGGCCTGCGCCGATAATAACGACATCCCAGATATCAGACCGCATCGAGTCCTCCTTCATGAAAGAACATAGTGCTCACTATATACTCCGCCGCCGGCATCCGCAAGACGATGCTCACGAATTTTTAATGTACTCGCGCTACCATGGCTAGCATGTTAGGTTGGGCATTCATATTTTTAATATTAGCACTGGTGGCCGCTCTGTTTGGGTTTTTGGGGATTGCCGTGGCCGCGGTTGCTATCGCGAGGGTTTTGTTTGTGGTTTTCATCGTGTTGTTTATTATCACACTTGTCATGCGGGCAGCTCGACGCGCCGACAATGAGATTAATAAAAATCTGTAAGAACCGCCGATGCACGTAGGCCACACTACAATTCGCGAAGTACACCGTTCCATTGCAGGCAAGATGTTGTCGTACGTCGCCGCCGGTCTCGGCCTTGTCGCGGCTTTGGCTTGGAATGACGCCATAAAATCAGTCATAGAATATGTACTGCCGAACACAGGCGCTACGGTACTTGCCAAAATCGGTTACGCTTTCGTCACCACAATCGTCATAGGCATTGTGCTGTTTCTGCTCGAAAAGTCGACGACTCACTCGGACTCAGCTTGACATTTTATTGTTCAGCTTGCATTGCTTTGTGCGCATATGATAGGGTTGATGCATGACTTCACGAAAATTACATATCAAAAACAAAAAACAAGCTGTTGTAGTACAATACCCAAAGACTACTGCAAGCTTTGATGTTGACCCAAAACGCACCATAGAATGGATGGGTAGTGTTGATGAGGATACTTACATTAATGTTTCGTCAAAAATAAAGACAATGCTGAGAAGAGACAGAACACTGCCGATTCATTTGATAATTACCTCACCCGGCGGCACGACAGGCATCAGTATGGGCTTCCATGACCTGATGAAGAAGATAGTCAAGCCAAAGCTGCACACAATCGGCTCGGGCGATGTTGACTCAGCGGCAATTATCCTGTTTCTAACAGGGGAGAAGAGAACACTAACGAGAAACACCACGATGTTGCTGCATACGGCCGGGCGTACATTCAATAGCTCGCGCCGATTCACGACCACGGAGATCAACTCAATGCTTCAGGAGGACACACTCAAAGACAGGCAATACGCCTCGGTCTTAGCCGACGCATCAGACGGCAGACTGAGCAGCGATCAGGCAATGAGCCTCATGGAACAGGGCACGGTCCTTGACCCGGCCATGGCGGTTCGATACGGCCTAGCACATGAGGTAGTTTAACACACGCGCGCATTACCATCGTATTGTTAAACTACCATAGTGCTTCCATTCTACGCCCTACTTCTCACCGCCTTTTTTGCCAGCTCGCTTTGCTTCTTCAGGCGTAAACTCATGAGCGGTTCCCTTGGCATGAGCCGCTTTGCCGCCCAAAGAAGCTATTTTGCGCTGCTTTTTTGGATCCATAGCAGCGAATCCCCTGGCCTTCCCTCCACGATTGTTATTACTGTTTTGATCTTCATACTCATTATCGTCATACATATCTTCAGCCATGATTATTGGCAAGATAGCACACACAGTGCCATATCTTGCGTTACTTTTTTTACTATACACACGCACACTAGTTCGACCGTCGACTATCCGAAGACTGTCGACCATACCATCACAGTACCCGCTGCATATGAATCATCGATTAATTATTCTGGCAAGTTATTGTGGTGATCGTCACAAATCTTGAGATGATTGCGAAACGTATTTTTCATGAAATGGTAGTAAAAATATAAAAGCCATGGATATCTCCACATTATCAGAAACAAAAAGCACTGGCCGAGACCAGTGATGATACACTTCAATAAAGACGGTACTTTGCAACGAGCCAATCGGAGATAAAGCCCCGGCATCGCTCTACAAATTCGATCCTCTGCTCAGATGACAATAACGCAAAAGAACCGACAACCCCTCGACAACCCGGACTACCACACAGACAGTCCATACGAAAATTACTATCTTCCGTCATGGCATAATCCCAGGCGATCTCCTGACCAGCACGAATATCTCGTATCGCAACAATATCAAATAAATTCTTAATACCGCAGTTCGGATCACACGAATGCGCAATATATCTGGCAATACGATGCAACTCGCCGTCGCACCATAGATGTTCTGCATACTGAACAGCATGACGGCCGGCATAAACCGGTGGATCGTTCGGTAACGACAGTGCGTTACGAGCCCAGTACGCTATACCAGTACCGAAGGTGGATATAAATTCTCCTTTTTGTATATCGCCTATCGCGTAGACACCGAGTCCGTAGCGATGCGTTTCTTTCCGTGCAACGTTTGGATTATCACGTCTATCATCCATGTCAATCACCTCTCTTCTTAATCTTCAGTAT
>CAZHOA010000066.1:0-4107 GCA_964534385.1 uncultured Candidatus Saccharibacteria bacterium
TGATGAACATGTATGATTTTGAATTTCCGGCCAATACATTCGATGGTTTTTGGGCCTGCGCTTCGCTGATCCACATCAAAAAAGAATCGCTCGGCTTGATTCTGGATGGCATTCATCGCATCGTCAGACACCAAGGTATCGGCTTTATTGCAGTCGCTGAGGGCGACGGAGCGATACTGACGCCGAGTTCATTAGGAACTCAGCCACGCCTTTTTTCATTATATCGGGAGGCAGACTTCGCCGAACATCTACAAACTCATGGTTTTGATATTATTCAGGAAACTTCACTCCCAAAACGCAAGACACAAGACAATACTAAGACATGGCTACTCTATTTTGTCAGCGTCAATAAGAAACGCTACGCGCTCTAAGCCACGTTTGCTATACTATATCTATGCTCGAGAATGATATCAAAAAGATACTGCGCGGCCAGGTTATGAGTAAGGATCTCGATACCTATGCACGCGATGCCAGCATGTTCGAGGTACATCCTCAGCTCGTTGTTGTACCCAAAAATGCCAGCGACATCTCAGATCTCGTATCTTTTATCACGAAATATAATCAAAAACGCAAAGTAGCCCGATTGTCATTGACAGCTCGTGCTGCCGGCACTGATATGACCGGAGGTCCGTTAACACGATCCATTGTTCTTGACATGCTGCCTCACTTTAATCATATCCTCAAAATCGACGCCCGCTCGGCCACTGCTGAACCGGGTGTTTTTTATCGGGATTTTGAAAAATATACTCTTGAACACGGACTGCTCCTGCCCTCATTTCCGGCTTCACGTGAACTGTGCACGATCGGCGGCATGGTGGCCAACAATTCGGGCGGTGAGAAAACTCTGGCCTATGGCAAAACAGACCGGTATGTTCAGCAGCTCAAGGTCATCCTCAGCGACAGTCACGAATATATTTTCAAGCCGCTTCACAAAAAAGAGTTACAAGAGAAATTAGCCCTTGCCACATTTGAGGGATCCCTTTACCGCAATCTGTACAAGTTACTAACAAAGAATCACGACCTCATCCAAAACGCAAAGCCAAAGACCACCAAAAACTCAGCCGGTTATGCACTGTGGAATGTGTGGAACGGCACTACATTTGATCTGACCAAGCTGTTCTGCGGTTCCCAGGGCACGCTGGGTATTATCACAGAGGCAACATTCAACCTCATACGGCCGAAGCAGCATAGCCGCCTGCTGGTGATGTTTCTTAAACCGCACCATATCAGTCAACTCCCGGACATTATTCACAAGGTGCTGACTCACAAACCTGAGTCATTCGAGTCCTATGACGATCACACGCTACGCAGAGCCGCTCAATCGTTCACGCATTTTTCTTCAGCTCTCAAACACACCAACATCATAAAGCTTGCTTGGCAATTTATACCGGAGTTTTGGATGATGCTTACCAACGGCGTTCCAAAGCTCATCCTCTTAGCCGAATTTACTGGCGCTACCGACACAGAAACCTACACCAAAGCTCAACAAACGCAAACGTCACTCACGCCGTTCAACCTCACTACCCATATTACTCAAAGCGACACGGAACGAGAGAAATACATCACCATTCGACGCGAAAGCTTTAATCTTCTTCGCACCACAACAGGCGATGAACGCGCTATGCCATTTATTGATGATATTACCGTACCGGTCTATACACTACCGGCCTTTCTACCACAATTAGAAAAGATCTTGCATCGATCCAAGCTAACGTACAGTATCGCCGGCCATATCGGTGACGCCAATTTTCATATTATCCCCCTCATGGATATGCGAAACACCAAGAATCACAGTCTCATTCCTAAACTCATGCGAGAAGTCTATCAATTGACGTTCAAATACGGCGGCTCTATGACCGCCGAACACAATGACGGCATTCTGCGTTCGCCATTTCTCAAAGATATGTACGGCACCGAGATCTATAGCCTGTTCGCCGAAGTAAAAAATATATTCGATCCTCATGGAATTTTTAACCCCGGCAAAAAAGTCGGCAGTACCTGGAAATATGCCTATGAGCACATGGTCACCAGATGATGTGGAACGTTGAGCCTGGCGTATAACCGGGCTCAACGTAAAAACTTGCGCGATACAAGAATTTGCTATATAATAATTTCATTGTAACTTCAAAAATGGAGAAGTCAAATGTACACCTGCACCGAGAAGGATTTAAAAAAATACCTGGCATTTCCGGCCATAACGCATAGTGTGGTCATACAACATATTTTCCATGTAATCGTGAGAAAATTCCTCAACGCGCTACAAAATACACCGGCACAATTTGAGATTACAGATATGCGCATGAGTGCTGCTCACGCTGGCATACAAGATTTTGATGCTGTATGTGAAGGTAAGATGATGCGCATGAGCATCACGACCCAATATTCAAATGATCTGCATAATGCCGTCGTATTCTTCCCGAGCAATGGTCCCCAAGCCGCAAAGCTCTACGAGAAATTTATTGCTTTCATCAAAGCACAGGACGAGTGCGAACTCATTGAAGACGGGCGAAAGCATCTGGGAACCATGCAAAGCACCAGCGTACCATACGCACTCAGACAGTTCTATTTTCCGGATGAGGAAAGAGGGGATAAGATATGAGATATCAACGTAGCTCGAGTTTATTGATGGTTTTATGTTCTTTACTCATCATCTGTCAAAATCTAACAGCACAAACTCGAGAGACAGAGATATTAAAACGCCACTGGCAGACAATACCAGATCAGCATAACGGTTCTGAGTATTATCACCATCCCGGCTGCTCGATATATCGAGATCAACAAAACGGCCTGTCTATTGTTACCATTGTAAAAGACAAAAATACCTGGGAGCTATTACAAACCCAGACCAGAAAAGATAAACTGGAGATAATCAGAACTCTTATTTTCGCCACTAGCAATACAGAACAACCGACCCAAAAACGACAAAATAACTACCGTGGCGATACGTTGTTTTTCCAGTATCACGGTCAATTTATTCACGAACTGCCGGCAGAGATACAAAGTCTTCTGCCAACCCGCTAAAAACACTAAACGGATTTCACATCCGTTTTTATTATGTTAAAGTGAATCATAAACATTAAAATCTGATGAAAAACCTCATTTTAATTCTCGTTATCATTGTTGTCGTTACAGGAGCCACCATATTTGTTGGGCGCTATCGTACAACGTCGGAAACAGACAAAACCCACACCATACGCATTGTGGCCAGCTTTTACCCGCTGGCCGAGTTTGCCCAGCATGTTGCTGGTGATCAGGCGATAGTCACTACTGTCGTTCCGGCTGGCACCGAGCCTCATGACTACGAGCCAACACCTCAGGATATTGCCCGCATTCAACAGGCTACTGTGTTTATTTTCAATGGCAACGGACTTGATCCGTGGGCGGAACGCATTCAAAATGAGCTGCAGACACGACATATTACTGTGATCAACATGTCAAAAATAATACCGCGTACCGGTATTCCGACCAACGATCCGCACAGTTGGCTTGATCCGGTCATCGCCAAATCCGAGATTGCAATCATTCGCGACGCACTCGCCGCGGCCGATCCTCAACACGCCGATATATATCAGCACAATGCAAGTCAGTATATTACCGAGCTCGATGATCTTGATAATGCTTACCAGCTCGGCTTACATATGTGCCGCCTCCGTACAATAGTTACATCTCATGAAGCATTCGCATACCTGGCACAACGTTATCATTTCACAACGATCTCGCTGGCCGGTATTTCACCGGATGAAGAACCTTCAACACAAAAAATCGCAGAAATTTCCCGCATTGTACAACAACGCGGCATTAAATATATCTTTTTTGAAACATTGGTCAGTCCGCGCATTGCTCAGGTCATTGCCCAAGAAACCGGCGCCAAGACGCTCGTCTTTGATCCCATAGAAGGCATTAGCGATCAACAAAGACAAGCCGGCGAAAATTATGTGACAATCATGCATCAGAATTTAAAGAATCTTCAAACCGCTCTAGGATGCCAATAAAAAAGAAAAATATTATAGAACTGGCGAATGTCTCGGTGCATTTCGACAACAATGTCGTCATTAAAGACTTAAACCTGGCCATCGAAGAAGGGGATTATGTCGGCATCATCGGACC
>CAZHOA010000067.1:0-4088 GCA_964534385.1 uncultured Candidatus Saccharibacteria bacterium
CGTCAAAAATATCCGGGCCGAGATGCAGCAGCATGTTAAAAAGCTCTACAAACAGAATCTGATAACCGAAGCTGAACGGTTAGAAGAACGCACCGAACACGATTTGAAGATGATTCAGCAGACCGGTTTTTGTCATGGCATTGAAAATTATTCGCGTCATTTGGAATTCCGCGAAGCCGGCGCACCGCCGTATACACTTCTTGATTTCTTTGCTCAAAAGGGCGAATTTCTTACGATTATTGATGAATCGCATCTTACAATTCCCCAGATTCGCGGTATGTACCATGGTGACTTCGCGCGGAAATCGACACTTGTTGAATATGGTTTTCGTTTGCCATCGGCACTTGATAACCGGCCGCTTGAGTTTGACGAATTCCAACAGAAAATCGGCCAGACGATCTATATATCAGCAACACCAAAAGAATACGAACTCAAACTGTCCGGTAAACAAGGCATCATAGAACAACTCGTTCGTCCGACCGGACTTATTGATCCCAAAGTCGAAATCCACCCGACATTCGATCAGATCCCGGATTTAATCGCTGAGATTAAAAAAAGAGTTGTTCGAAAAGAGCGTGTTCTCGTAACTACGCTGACCAAACGTATGGCTGAGGATCTCACCGAATATCTCGCCGATGCCGACATTAAAGTCAACTATATTCATTCAGAGATCAAAACGCTCCAACGTCTTGAGATTATACATGACCTTCGACTCGGCACGTACGATGTTATTGTCGGTGTTAATTTACTTCGCGAAGGTCTTGATTTGCCTGAGGTTTCACTTGTTGCGATTCTCGATGCCGATAAGGAAGGTTTTTTGCGTAATGCGACGACGTTGATCCAAACAATGGGTCGTGCCGCGCGAAATATCAAGGGCTCAGTGATTATGTATGCCGACACGATCACAGGCTCTATGCAGAAAGCGATAGAAGAAACGGATCGCCGGCGCAAGGTGCAATTAGCCCACAACAAAAAACACGATATCACGCCCGTAACAATTCAAAAAACACTCAAGCGGCCATCGCTCAATACCGCCAAAACAAAAATGAGCCGTTGGTACAGCTATGATCCGAATGACAAAGAAGAGTTGCATCTCACGATTAATCAGCGCATTGAACGCATGACCAAAGATATGGAACGCGCGGTCAAGGATTTAAAATTCGAAAAAGCCATGGCATTGCGCGATCAGATTCTAACGCTAAAGAAGTCGACTGCATAATTGCCTGCTTCGAATTCAAAACCCGTTCAAATGGGGTCATGTATCTGGGCTTAGTTTGTTATTTGGCTTAATGACTTAATTTGGTTTTTGAAAAATAAATAGCTCATGGATTATGAGCTATCATCTCCGTTGAGAGATGTATGTTTCGTTTCGGCAACGATAGTACGAAATGCCTCTACGCTGGCAACTCGTATTTCATCATCACTGATGGTGTGATGGTTGGTCTCACCGCAGGCTTTGGAACAGTGCCATGTTATAGTAATGCCTTGACTACCGTTAAAACGACTACGGTCAACACTACGAATATTGTTTGCCGTAATGTGCTTGCGACAGCGGATGCACCTGATTCTGGATAACCAGGCATCGGTGCCTTCGATTGAAAAATTATATTCTGAAGAATTCCCGGAATCCGCCAATAATTCAGATGAAACAATGACTTTACAGGGTTCGAGATTGCTGCAGTCCAGTCTGTAGAGCCCCCTGCATAATCTCGGATATTCTTTGTCAGTAGCATGTGTCCACCATTTGTTATGGAGGAGCTCAAGCATGTCGCCGCAGTGCGGGACATTACATATGTAGCCGACCACGATCTCAGCTATAATATTGGTCATATAACCTCCTCATAACCATATAATAAGGAACTAACCTCAGTTATATACCAAATGTAAATTTTTGCAACTACCAGTCAAGCCCACCCGGTTCTGGCGAATTCATGTTGAACCAAAAATTGATTTTGGTTTTTTGTGTGATAGAGTAACAGCATATGAATATCAGTGGCTATATTTTGGAATCAATTGCGGCTAAGATGCGATTATTGGAGAAACCCGAGCACATTAAAACGATCGAATTCATGGGTCGCACAATGATCCAGGCGTTGCATTCAGGGAACAAGATTATTATCGCCGGCAATGGCGGCTCAGCTGCCGACGCGCAGCATCTTGCTGCGGAATTGGCCGGCAAGTTTATTCATCCGCGCAAAGGCTTGTCGGCCGTGGCACTGACGACAAACAGCTCGATCATCACCGCGATCGGCAACGACTTTGGTTTTGAACATATTTTCTCGCGTCAACTCGATGGTCTCGCCGGACCACAGGATGTTGTGATTGGCATTTCCACGAGCGGAAATTCACAGAATATCATTCAAATGATAAAAAAGGCCAAAGATATCGGCTGTATTACATTTGGTCTTCTCGGCAACGACGGCGGTGCTACCACATCACTCTGCGATATGGCATGCATTGTTCCATCACACAACACTCAGCACATCCAGGAAGCTCACACTATGATCGTGCACATTCTGTGTGCGTTGGTGGACGATGCTTTTAAAAGCAATCAATAATGATGCAAAGCTATGCAATTCATAAAAAAATTTCAAAAAAGCCTACAGGAAAATGGCATGCGCAGTACCGGACACAAAATATATCGCTTTGTGCGTTCACACATCAAACGCACCAAACGCTTTCCCTCGTTCATCACTCGCCATGGCATCAACTACGCCACATGGCGCGAGGTTCAGATACACCACGAGCTTGATTTTTGGCAACAACCCGAAAAATACGAGGGACTCGATGGTCATAGCAGCTTTCGTGAAAAATATTTTTCGATTAATAAGAATATGTTCACTGATTTGCGTCTCGATTTCCCGACCGGCGTAGTGACCGATGTCGGATGCGGCCCGGAGATGGGTTTTTTGCCGTATTGCAACGCGCGATACAAGATCGGTATCGAACCATTAGCTCATGAATATCACAAAAAATATGCATTCGATTCAAATGTAGTAATGCTGGCTTCGATGGCTGAGCGCATCCCGCTCATGACTGCATCAGTCGATGCTTGTTATTGTATTAACGCCCTCGATCACATGATGAAACCATACCAGGCATTGGCAGAAATGTACCGTATTTTGAAACCGCAGGGATACTTTGCCTTTTCAGTCGATGTCGGCGGTACCAAAGACCACCCGATCAAAATCTACCAGAAAGATCTTGATGCCTTTTTCACGCATGCAAGATTCGATATTATCCAGCAAGCATGCTCTCTTGACATCGCCAGCTCATGGGGCGTTGGCACTGTACCGCTGTATGTGTTTCAGGGGTATAAACGATGAGCCTCCTTTTCTGTAAATAATCCAGGCACCGTTCTGTCGCAACAAAATAAAAACCTCATTTTCAAGAAACGAGGCAAAAGTTATAGACATCGAAAAAGCCAAAATCTACATAGCAGCAAAATACCAGGCGTTAGACCAGTCGCGGTCGCGACAAGACAAGAAAACCCTACGTTTCTGCAACGATCCGGTGAGACACGGGACGAAACGTTCGTCAGCGGAATACCACACAGAGCCAAGCGCAACGACTAAACATTGTCGCTGTACATCCGGATATCGGACCCCAAGAGCTAGTAGCTCTGGCAAGGTTGCTGGACGCAAATGTCTTGATGCAAGATCACTAAGAACAGCCTCTGACCGCATCGTCTGTTGTTCATAGTGGATTAGTTGAATAATCTGATAGATGCGACTATTCACGCGTGTATATGTTCTGTGTGTATCTGGTATATGGATAGGAAAATGTGCCGGTGTAATATTATCGCTGACAGAATCATAGCCACCCGCTCTGATCATTTCTCCGAGCGTGAGATCATAGTCTACGGTTATGCTATAGAAGTTTTCGGCTAATGGACCTAGATTTTCAAACGGATCATTGTTTTGGCTTTGGGTACCATTCTGAGATCGATCTAAGAATATCTGTAATTCATGTTTATCAATCACGCCATTATTGATCAGCTCAAATAGTAATTTAATTTGATCATGGCTTGGCATCGGATCGTCGAGCATATCACTGGAAGTGGCCATAGATGTACTCCTTAGTTTTCA
>CAZHOA010000068.1:0-3977 GCA_964534385.1 uncultured Candidatus Saccharibacteria bacterium
TAGACATCCCCATCTTGAAGCATAGTGTAGCCATTCTTGGGATGTTGATCCATAACTAGTTGCTCTTTATCGTCCAATTTGGCTGGTTTATCCAAAATACGTCGTGGAATGGTCAATTTACCTGCATCATGTAGTAGGCCGACATAACCGGCAAATTTGACTCCATCCCGAGGCATGCTCATGTACAAAAATGCACGAACGGTCAGATAACCGGTCATTATACTGTGGACTCTGGTCGCAAGATGTTTGCGTCCCAGTAGGTACATTAAATGCTTAACATCCTCAGATGTGTTAAAAATATTTTCGATACACTTCTTCTCTACATACGTTACGTGTAATTTCATGTCCCTATTCCCCCTAGTCTCAAACGTGATTGGACTATGTTACACACATTGTTCATTATTTAAAGATCTAATGAGGCCGTGTAGTATATGGTAGAGTTATTCCATGAAGAATTAATGAAATTAAAATGAATAACCCTCGCGTCTAAGTAGCTTTTCTTTTTCCGCATCGCCTCGGTTATATTTGCCCAAACGGCCATCGGAACAGATGACGCGATGGCAGGGAATATTGGGATCTCGATTTTTGCGCAAGATCGACCCGACCGCACGATATGCTCGCGGATTTCCAGCTCGTCGCGCAACTTCCGCATAGGTCATAACTGTGCCACGAGGGATTGATTCTACTGTTTGTAACACGCGTTTTGTAAAGTCTGACATGGTGGGTTTGGTGAAAATCTCGCCAAGGATTTTGACTTGTTACATGTATTGGTGTATAATATAGAAACCTGATCTTTGAGAAAGGATACTGAAAAATGAGGAACATAACAATAACGCAGCCGAGCGAAACTATCTCTTTTGTCTTGCGATTGTATCCAAGCGTTGATGCTGAGTCGGTGAAGTTGGCACTGGCAATGCTTTCCGGTGGCCTTACTGTCACCATTCACGATGGCGATTCTCCGACCATCTTAACAGGAACAACGGACAAAGCAACATATGAATCGCTCTTTAAGACCAAGCTGTCTTTTACGTCGTATCAGCACCATGCCTCTCGTGACGACTGTAAAGCTTACGCCAATTGGGTCGAGCTCAAACCAGCTGTAGTGCCGAAAGCTCTCCTCGATATGGTTGCCACTGTCGAGGTCACTCCGTTGGTATTAGTGTGAGTCGGATATGACTGAATATAAGGAGGGGATACACTGCATGTCACTTGAAATTAAGAGCCAAACTTTAGCTGTGAAATGTGAGATCTGTCACCAGAACGACGTGTTTGATGCCGAAAGGAATTATTGCGAGCGTTGTACTGAGATCGAAAAAAGATTGCAGACTTCGCTGGGGAACGATGCAAAACAGATTCCTGTCGAGGAATGCTATACGAAGCGGGTGATTGAAGAGAAAAGATTCCAATCTCTCTACGCTATTCTTGCAGAACTTGAGCGAGACCCCGGTGATAATATTGCTGTCCAGGCCGATTCAAAATATTTTTACTCTATTAATGTTGTGAAGTATGTACCCAGAAAATGGTTGGGTATACCTGTGAAAACTAAAAAAAGTACGATTCTGCAGATCGAACGTCGTTCTTACATAGAAAAGAACATATTAAAAGTTACCGTATATAATTCTGATTACTTTGAGCTGGCTAAGCAATATATAGAACAACGAGTTTTACCGTTGCTACCAAAACCAGACAAAGTAGTCTACTACAAAGACTTCTAAACCAAGTAAACCAAGCTATGGATTCATAGCTTTTTATTTTGCGCTGAGCGTTATTTTGTTGCCGGTCTGATGGATGAAACCTTCTTTTTCGAGGGCGGTAATGACCGTGGCGAGGCGCTGATCAGCTTCACAATATTCTGCCAGGGTTTTTTGAGTCATCGTTTGGTGTTCTAATAATAATTTTAAAACCTTGCTGCGGAGTTGGCGGTGTGAACCTTCAAAAGCGGACTGTCTGTTGTAGTGCTGACTGTTTTTATTCGGATTAGCCGATAATGATTTACCGAGCATAGCGCCATAATCCATCAATGCGTAATACCACTCGCGAGGATTGGTGGTGTCGAGACATTTTTCGATCAGTGGCATGAGATCGGCATCGCGTATATGTTCCTGATCGGGAAAAAAATGATGTATGAACACGCGGCGGATGTTTGTTTCGATCATGACAACCGGTTTCTGGTGAACAAAAGCCAAAATGGCGTTGGCGGTGTAGGGTCCGATGCCGGGCAACAGACATAGTGCCTCGGATGTATCGGGAATCCGACCGCGGTAGTTGGTGACGACTTCTTCGGCCAGTCGTTTGAGTGCCAAGCCCCGGCGATTGTAGCCAAGTCCCTGCCAGGCAGTCAAAACCTGAGGCAATGATGCCTGAGCCAATGATTCAATTGTCGGAAAAGCTGTGAGCCAATTATTGTATTTTGGAATGACACGTTCGGTTTGCGTCTGCTGCAGCATAATTTCCGAGACCAAAATAAAATACGGATCGCGTGTCCGTCGCCACGGCAAATCTCGTCCGTGGTCATGATAATACGCTGAGATAGTATCTTGAAATTTTCTAATACGTTTTTGTGTGAGTCGCATGCTATTGACTGGGTTCAAAGCTGTATAACGGACATTCTGCGTGCTTGTGCGGTTTGGCTGGGCAATATTTCCGTCCGTAGTCAATGAGAAGGTAGGTCATCTGCGCCCAGTATTTCTCGGGTACAATCTCCATGAGATCGCGCTCGATCTTGACCGGGTCATCATGATCGGTCAGATGCAATTTTTTTGTGAGGCGGCGAACGTGCGTATCGACGGCAATGCCTTCGACGATACCGTAGGCGTTACTGAGTACGATGTTGGCGGTTTTGCGGGCCACGCCCGGGATGGTCAGCATCTCAGCCATAGTGCGCGGTAGCTTGCCGTGGAATCGCTCTTTGACTATGTTTGCAGCCGCTAAAATATTTTTAGTTTTATTCTTATAAAATCCAGTTGATCGGATGTCTTGTTCGAAGGCTCGTGGGTCAGCGGCAACATAAGCATCCAGCGTCCGATATTTTTTAAATAATGAAGCCGTGACCTCGTTGACTTTTTTATCCGTACATTGTGCTGACAATTGCACGGCGACCATCAGCTCCCAGTTGTTCGAGAAATTCAAAACAATCTTGGCGTGCGGAAACAACTGCTCAAGTTTTTTGATAATCTTTTGTACCCGAGCTTTACGTTCGGTTAGTTGAGAAGGGGTCATACGCTGGTTTAGTTAAAAGATACGTTGATTACGTATTTGGCTTATCGTAAAGTAATCAACACGGCACCGAGTATCATGAACAGCGTACCGACCCCGACTTTCAATGTCAATGATTCTCCCAGAAATAGCGCTGCAAGGACGATGACAAAGACGAGACTCAAGCGATCCAGCGCCGCGACACCTGATGCTGGGCCGATTTTCAAGGCTAGAAAATAGAAAAACCAGGAGACAGTTCCGGCGATACCGGCCAACACAATAAAGCTAAAGGCCTTCGTGCTGATTGTATGGAGGAGTTTGAATTTGCCAAGAGTGCCAGAGATGACAACAAAAAATAAAGCCATGACGATCGCGCGCACTGTCGTGGCTAGTGTTGAGTCAATCTTGGCAATGCCAATCTTACCGAACAACGCAACCGCTGCCGCGGCTATTGCCGAGATTAAAGCGTATAGAATCCAGAGAGGCATACATTTATGGTAGCATAGTCACTTCAATTATACAGCTTGAGTTTCATGCTCGAGCTTAGTGAATAATGCCTTGCTGGTTAAACACATTACCTAATCTCCACAAACTCAACCCGAGCTTCGTAAGGCCTTTTGACCCGAGTCGCACAGCGACATCTCTCAAAAAGCCTTGCCTCCGCCGATTGTGTTAGAAGCTGTAGTATGAGGGCATTATTCACCAAGCTCATGTTATGGGACTACCCGGTGGGACGTCGCCATCAGGCGCTAGTATGTATGGGCGGTCACCGTTGGCAGCTA
>CAZHOA010000069.1:0-3953 GCA_964534385.1 uncultured Candidatus Saccharibacteria bacterium
ACGCGGCTGTTTTACGGATCGGTTCGCGGCATACTACTAGTGATATTGCCGTGGCCTTTCGTATATCCATGGATCAGGCCGAGGCTATCAAATGCGCCTATGGGATCGTCGGTTCTGATGAAAATACCAAAAAAGATATGATCGATCTGTCGCGTATTGTTGACGAGGACAACTTTATCATACCGCGCAAGCAGATCAGTAGGATCGTCGATGCCCGAATTGGCGAATTATTCGATATGATCACCACGGAACTCAAGAAAGTCTCGTATAATTATATGTTACCGGCAGGTTTGATACTCTCGGGTGGCGGTGCTCACTTGAAGGGCCTCTTGGGCTTTGCGAAAAACCGGCTCAGGTTATCAACACATATTAATACTCGTTATGACATCGAGGAAGCATCACAGCAGCTCGAAGATCCTGCGTATGCTGTGGCGGTCGGTCTGGTGTTGTGGGGTGCAGAGCGTGAAGCAACATCAAACAATTCCTTTTTACGTCGACTGCCGGTGTCATTACCTCATGAAGGCATCAAAAAAACGCTCAAATGGTTGAAGAATTTCATGCCGTGAGCTGTGTATCTCGAACGAGGGCTCGTATTCGGGATCTTATCAACAGTTTAGGACAATTATTTATGTTGCAGGTGCATCATTTTTGTGGTATCCAAAGGATAACCTATCTGAGGGAGCGAGTATTATTTTTTACGTTATGGCCCAAGTTAAACCACCATTTGAAACATTTGCCAGAATTAAAGTTGTTGGTGTTGGTGGCGGTGGCAACAAAGCAATCCAACGCATGATGGCCGTGAAGATTCACGGTGTTGATTTTATTGCAATCAATTTAGATGCTCAAGACCTCAATATCGCTAATACGCCGACCAAGATTCTGATCGGCAAGAATCTTACACGCGGTCTTGGTGCTGGCATGAATCCGGAAGTAGGCCGTCAGGCCGCCAGTGAAAGCAGCGATGAGATTGCTGACGTTTTAAAGGGGGCTGACATGGTTTTTATTACTGCCGGCATGGGTGGTGGTACTGGTAGCGGCGCGGCGCCTGTTGTGGCTGAGATTGCGCGTGATGTTGGTGCTTTGACGGTTGGCGTCGTGACCAAGCCCTTTTCATTCGAGGGTGCGGCGCGTGCTCGCATTGCTGAAGAGGCCTGGACGCTGCTCAAAGAAAAAGTAGATGCTTTGATTACAGTGCCCAACGATCGGCTGCTTTCCATTATCGATCGCAAGACGCCGTTATTGGAGGCATTTGCCAAGGTTGATGATGTCTTACGTCATGGTGTGCAGGGTATTTCAGACCTTATCACTGTTCCGGGAATTATTAATGTCGATTTCGCCGATGTGAAGACTATCATGTCCAATTCCGGTTCAGCATTGATGGGCATCGGTTTTGCCAGCGGTGAGGATCGGGCGATCGAGGCTGCAAAGTTAGCGATCAACTCTCCATTGCTTGAGATCGCGATTGATGGCGCTAGCGGAGTTCTGTTTAATTTATCCGGCGGCAACGACATAGCCATGTCAGAGATCAGTGACGCGGCCAAAATTATTACAGAAAAGATCGACCCTAACGCCAAGGTTATCTTTGGTGCTGTTCAGGATGATAAATTAAAAAAAGGCGAAGTTAAGGTAACGGTCATTGCTACAGGTTTTACGCAACATCTACAAAAGGATATACAGTCCGATGTACGATCGGCGACCGTTTCTTTTTTCGATGATTTCTCCGGCAATGGTTTTAGTCATTCGGTTCCGCCACGACCTATGGGATCACCCGCATCGGTTGCTCCGCAATCACACTCGCCGACATCTTCTTTCGATACGGTATCTTCGTATCCGAACTCATCACAAACATACAACGGTCAGGCATTGCAATCGGCCAAGCCTGTTTCGTCCATGCAACCAGCCAAGGAGTTGATCGATAGCTCGGTCAGTGATGTTGATGATGAGTTTGATATTCCCGCATTTATCCGGCGCAAGATGAAGTAGATGATGTTGGTAATAGATAAGTCATAGGTGTTAGGTTTTGCTTTTTTTATTTCGAAAGGCTAGTATAGGGAAATATGGAAAATGGTACTTCTTTCGGACATTTCGATTATTTCACATATCCGCACGGTTTGCGTCTTGTTGCGGTGCCCATGCGTGATCGGCGCATTGCGACCGTGATGGTATTAGTGGGTACCGGTTCACGCTATGAAACCAAGGAGATCAATGGCATCTCGCATTTTTTGGAGCACATGATGTTTAAGGGGACGGCCAAGCGTCCCGGTTCGCTTGATATATCTCAGGAGCTGGATTCTATCGGCGCGGATTCGAATGCTTTTACCAGTAAAGAATACACCGGCTACTATGCCCGTGCCTCATCTGAGCATATTGATGTGCTCTTGGATATTATTTCCGATATTTTTCAGAATTCAAAGCTTGACGAAGCCGAGATTACAAAGGAAAAGGGTGTGATCATTGAAGAGATTAACATGTACCTTGATACGCCGCGCCGTTTGATCGGCGATATTTTTGAGTCGTTGTTGTACGGCGATCACCCACTGGGATGGGACACGGCAGGTGAAAAGGAAACGATCAAACAATTGCGTCGTGACCAGTTTGTTGATTATTTTAACTCCCACTATTGTGCTGAGAATACGATCATTGCAGTTTCCGGTAATATCGACCCTAAAGAAATATACGAGAAGATTCCGAGTTATTTTAATGCTGTTCGACATGGTGATGTGCCTATGAGTGTTGCAGTACATGATGCGCAGACCAAACCGGGTATTAAAATCATCCATAAGAAGACCGATCAGACGCACCTTAATCTTGGTTTGCGTGCCTATGCCACGACTGATCCTCGGGTGTATGCTCTCGAGCTCTTGGCTATTATTCTTGGCGGTAACATGAGCTCTCGTTTGTTTACGGAGTTGCGCGAGAAGCGCGGTTTGGCCTATTCAGTCCACACATACACGACGACATTTACCGATGCCGGATATCTCGCCACGCAGATTGGCGTTGACAATAGCCGCTTGAATGAAGCGGTGCAGGTCGTCATGGATGAATACAAAAAGATTCGAGAATCAAAGATACCCGAGACTGAGTTAAAAAAAGCCAAGGATTACAATCGCGGCAAAATGTTGATGGCGCTCGATTCACCCGATTTTATTGCGTCATATATTGCCGAACAAGAATTATTAAAACATTCCATCCTAACGCCAAAAGAAGAATTGGCGTTATATGAAAAAGTCACTGTCCAGGATCTTTATGATATCGCTCAAGATATCTGTACTCCGGACAAATTAAATCTTGCTCTCATCGGTCCATTATCCACAGACGATCCTGATATTACAAAAATAGTACACTCGTGGTAATATAGAGGCAGTGACGGATCAACAGACTATTGATATATCGACGACCGCTATCCTCAAGGTCATTTCTATTATTCTGCTGTTCGTGTTTTTGTACTTGCTGCGCGATGTTCTTGTTATTTTGTTTTTTGCCATTGTGATCGCCTCAGCAGTCGGTCCCTTCGCCCGTTGGCTTGATAAGAAACGCATTCCGCGTTTACTGGGCATCCTCATTCTTTACCTGGTTGTCTTTGGTCTAGTGGTATTTTTGTTGTCTTTGGTTATTCCATTTTTTTCATTCGAGATTAATCAGCTGACTCAAGCATTGCCACAGTTTTTGAGTAAGCTCTCTGGCGCTTTGGACAAAGTACAGCAGACCACGCCTATCTCTTATTTCGATTTTGTCGGTGAAATACAGAACTTTCTGGATAGCTTCTCTCAATTTTTACAAATTTATTCCCAATCAATCCTCAATCTTGTGATTGGTGTTTTTGGTGGCGTTCTCTCCTTCGTCTCTATTATCATCATTTCCTTTTATCTTTCGGTGCTACCCGACGGCATTACGTCATTTTTGGGGTCGCTCGTTCCTGAAAAATACGAAGACTATGTTATTGATTTATGGCA
>CAZHOA010000070.1:0-3945 GCA_964534385.1 uncultured Candidatus Saccharibacteria bacterium
ACGGCGATCCATGTCTTCAAGGCGGTTGCGCCTTTGAGGAAACCGGCGAGGCGTGCCTGAATGCGGTTTTATCTTCGGAGGAGGAGTATCATAAAAGGTGCGCCGAAATTTGGACGGAGCGATTCAGGATCCCGGAAAATCGGATTGATATATGGAAAGTCTAAGCGGCATAGCCGCTTTTTGATTACCCTAATTTTTAAAATGAAAAACGCGTTCCGATGAACGCGTCAATTTTGGGCAAAATATCTAAAATTTTTTACCAGGTATATGTGAGGCGTCCCATTACCATGTTAGCTGTGTAGGGACGATAGTAGTAGCCTAGCATCATGATGCCGGGATTGGTCGCTGGCAAGGTAAGGCCGGCCAGAGGACTAAGCGCGAAATCATTGACGCCATACTTTTCATAGAGATATAGCAATCCGACCGAGGCATGCTTAGTAACGGCATACTTGCCGTCTACTGTGCCGCGTTGAAGTTTGTTGGTTATGGGCGGTAGCGGGACCGGTGCCGCAAGAACGGTATCGGCGGGCAGGCTATAAACATAGGTAGACTGGCCCTTGCTTTGGTCATAAGCAATCTTAATGTCGGTTCTGGGAATAATCTTTAACAGATCAATTGATGAATTAAATATGCGAACCTGATCGGCACTGTTGTCGGTCCAATCGCGTCTCGGATCATTCCACTGCTGGGTCAGATCGTCGAGGGATGCATTGGCCGGTAGCGGGCTTGCGGTCCTTGAGGCTTGAATGGCGTTATATTTTTCATATCCCAAACTTGCTCCGAGCGATATTTTTTCTATCGGCACGAAATCAAATCCCGCTGAATAGGTCCGGTTATTATTACTGCGGAGACCGAACACGGTTCGGGTGTCGGTGGAGGGATATAATTCTTTACCGATTCCGGCCGAAAGATTTACTGAAAATTGGGAAACTGGTATCAATACCAAAATGGTATTGAAGCGGTCCTTATTCCGATCAGCGATGTCGAACTGTCGAAGCGACGGCTGTTCGCCGATGGCGAGCAATTCTTCGGTCGCTATCGGCGAGCCGGTCCGTTTAGAATGTTCATAGATGCCTCTTAGAGTAAGCCATTTAACGCCGGTCAAATCAACTGACACCCGGCCGGTATTTTCTATTGTATCTTCGATGAACCGGTAAGTACGATTTACTTCTTCCCGGGTATATCCTGTGCGGAAGCCCAGATATCTAACCGGGCTGTAAGAAGCATCAGTATCTAATGTATGTCGGGTATAGCCGAGAGGCTCGCTTTCTTTATTCAGGGCTACAACGCTTGTATCGAAGTTGATACTTTGTCCAACGGCGAAAGGCACTGTTTGATTATTAAACTCATACTGGCGGTAGCGGGTGCTGAACCACATTTTTTTTGTCGGATGAGTGGTGAAAGTATAGTTCATGGCCGTTACTCGAGCTTGGATTTGTGCAGTATCACGATCAAGGGCAATAACGGGCAGCGCCGTATTGATGGTAAATGGCAAAAGAGGATCATTGTTTGATAACTGACCCACGGACACATATGCCGTAGCGTGGCTGTGTCCTAAAAGGTTTAGCCCTCCCATAGCGCTAACCGTATTCTGATTTGTGTTGGGCCAGAGTGATTCTCTCGCCATCGCCGGTCCGGCTGTTCCGTCGGAAATCCGTACCGGATTGTCCCAGGTCAGGGTTGTGATGTTGTTGCGGAAAAATGATCCGTCATAACCAATGCGTCCGTAAACCGTATCGTTTGAATATTCCAGGTTTGCTCCAAGTTCGGTTGTTCGATGGTCAATCGGCACGGGCAGTTCGCTAGCGACTGCGCCGCCGATACCAAAGCTTGTACCCCAGGGCTGGGTCCCGTTTCGCTGGGTATTTTTGAAATTCATATTCAAGACAACATTGCGTGTTGTGTCGTAGCTAAGCTTGAAGTCGGCTATATCACGTCTTGATTTTAGGTTGAATACCGAAGCGCCGGCCACGGCATCAGTCAGGGTTAATGTCTTGTTCTGGATTCCTTCCTGGATGGCATCGTCAATAGAAAGAACGCCGGGCATTGACGATGAATAAAGGGTTCGCGTCGAATCGCTGTAATAAAGCGGTATTTGATCCCATTCAAATGTCGCCTTAACTTTGCCGAAATTGTTGTAAGATGCGGAAAATCTTTGATCACCATAGCCGACATGATCAGCCTGAAGTTTAAAAAGATATTTGTTTGTATCTTTAGTTAGTTTGAAAAGGTCAAAGGTGGGGCCATTGCTAAGGTCCTGATAGCGTTGGAAGCGGGCTTTGTCGGAATTTTCGCTGAAACTTGTAGTTCGAAATCCTAAATTGATTTGGCCGAAATAACTTTTTGCTTCCGGCACATCTTGGGCTTTTGCACCTGCCGATAACAATAAAAGGATTGAAGTTATTGCAAACGTTGTTTTGGCGCGCATTTTTGAGACTCCTTCCTTTAGCGTAAGAATTTATCGCCGGCCGGATGATTAGATCCGTGAATCTGAGCATGGCAATTAACGCAGGCGCGTCCGATTAATCTGTTGCTCATGTTTAATAACTGCGGCCCGTTATACATGGTTGCCGGATGATTGCTTGCAACATGGCAACGCTGGCAAAGCATGGGAAGTTTGGCGACAAGCATACGCTCGTTATTGGATCCGTGGGGATCGTGGCAACTGGCACAGTTTTCTCGCACCGCGGAATGTTCCCAAAGGAATGGTCCGCGCTTTTCAGTATGGCAGCTGGTGCAGCTCTCATTTAACCAGTTTCCGGTTTTGAGCATCCGGATATTGTTTGATCCATGCGGGGAATGGCATGATGTACATTCCATCTTGCCTTCTTGGAGGGGCATGTGGCTGGACTTCTGTATTTTCATCGCTTCCTGCTTATGGCAGGTAGCGCAAGTTTCCGTTACTCTCACAGTTTTCAACTGAGCCTTTTCTGACTTAGGATTATGAACGCTATGACAGCTTACACAGGATACGTTTCGGGCATCATGCATGCTGCCGTTCCACTGAGCGTGAGATCCATTTTTAGAATGACAGCTCAGGCAGGTGTTATTGGCATCTTGGGCCGAAAGGGCGCTAAAGCGCCTGATTTTGGTCTTATCACCGCCCGAATCAACATGGGCTTGGCCCGGTCCGTGGCATGTCTCGCAGGCCTGACTGGCTGCCGGCGTTCTTTTATCCTGGATGCGTCCATGCAAAGTATGATCAAAACTTTTTCCTTCAGATTCATGGCAGGTAACACATGTCTCTTTGCCGACAAAACCGGCCGATTTTTCCGAGGAAGATTTTGAAGGATCGCCGGACTGGGCTTGTATTCTTGCACTAAAAAATAATAAAAATAATAGTGCCGCAGAAATTACCGAAAAGACCGATCGTCGCATTATCGTCTCCTGTTGTTAAGGGGCAGCGGCGCTCTTTTAGATGATGAAAGCGCCCACTGTCGTTTCATATTTTATTATTTATACTCAAATTTGTCAAGCTATGCGTCGCAAGTAAAATCTCTATTCTGATTTTTAGAATTTAGACCTTGCGACCCGCTCCTTTTATTTAAGTTTATGACCTGATATAATGAGGAAGATGAATAAATTAGGGATTACTTTGCTTATCTCAATATTCTTGGCTGTCACTTTTTTGGCTTGTTTCTCGATGATTCGCGGCGATTACAGCGCTGTTTGTTTTGCTATTTTGGTAAACAGGTTTAATAGTCCTTGCCCTGGAAATACTTTAGCTTTCATTAATTTTCATTTTAGCGCTATGCAAAAGATGTCCACTGCTGTGTTTGCTAATATGATCCAGTATCTGAGCCTGATATTTTTAGCTATTTCGGTAATTGTTATTTTTCGTAAAACGCAGGTCGTATTGGATAGACGACAAAACTACAGCGTTGGACATAGACTTGATTTCATAAACCGGCGTCCGTCGTTTCAAGAAAATTTTCTCTCCTGGAT
>CAZHOA010000071.1:0-3914 GCA_964534385.1 uncultured Candidatus Saccharibacteria bacterium
TTCGCAGCAGCGAAGAGGGTACAGATCATTGTTATAAATTCATTCTACTCATGATCTATCTTATCGGCGGCGCGCCCAGAGTTGGAAAGTCAACACTGGCACAGCGTGTTCTGGAACAGAAAAAAGTCCCATGGATCTCTCTTGATGTAATACGAGAAATGCTTTTTAAAGCCGCACCGGAGTTGAATATAGGACAGCCGGGTCAATGGGAAGAAAACCCTGAGCGATTTTATCCTTTTCTGAAGGAATTAATTCATACAACAATTGATCTTGATACGGGCTATACTTTTGAAGGAGATGTCTTCTTTCCAAGGCATGCTGCTGAGCTCCAGAAAGAATTTGCAATAAAAGTATGTTTCCTTGGCACTTCTCGTATGGATGTAAAAACCCTGCAGGATTACCCCGGACTCAATAACTGGCTGGACGATTATTCTGAAGAGAAACTCGAATCATTGTCGAAATGGATTATGGATAAAAGCGTTATGTTCGAGGCTGAATGCAGAAAATATAATTTGCCATATTTTGATGTTGGACAAGAACGTGAGAAGAGACTTACAGAGGCATTCCATGTATTAATGGCATAATACAGCATGTGACTTGACCATAGATGGTTAGCTGGTAACATAGAATGATTATGGAGAATTACGCTACTAAAGATGATCTTAAGAATCTAAAAGAGGATTTGCAGAATTTTATGGGTGCGTTGTATGAAAAGTTTCACAGCGATGTGCAGTTTTTGGCTGAACAAATGTCCTCGATGGGTAAGCAGTTTATAGAAACCAACAGAAAGGTTGATCTTCTGATCGATACTGTCGGCATGATGCAGGTGGATATTACAGAGATTAAAGAAAAACTTGATCGAAAAGTCGATCAGCGCGATCATCAATTACTTGCGGAGCGAGTCTCGGCGCTTGAGGCAACCATGTAAACAATTTCTTACGATGTGCTATGCTACTGATAAACCACTGAGGTTATCAGGTTTTTTGTTTTCCCACATATGCTTATCGATGATATAACAATTAAAATACGGGCTGGTCATGGCGGGAGAGGGCGAGTTGCCTTTAACAGTAACATGAACAGCTTGGGACCGACCGGTGCAGATGGCGGTAACGGCGGAAATGTCTATTTTGAAGGGATCACTGATCTTGGCAGTCTTTCGCAATTCAGAAATAAAAAAGAAGTCATCGCTGAAGACGGCCAAAATGGCAAGTCGCAATTCAATGACGGCACCAACGGCCATGATGTGGTTATCAATATTCCTATAGGTACTGTCATTCACAATATCGACACAGCCGCAAGCCAAGAAATCACTCAAGAGCATCAAAGAGTTCTCATGGCTCGCGGTGGCCGCGGTGGCCGCGGAAATTTCAAATTCCGTTCAGCGACCAACACGAGTCCCAAAGAATTCGAAGAGGGCAAACCTGGCGAAGCCTTTACTGTCAGGCTGGAGCTCAAACTCATTGCCGATGTTGGTCTGGTCGGTTTGCCCAATGCTGGTAAGTCGAGTTTACTCAACGAGCTCACTAACGCCAAGAGCAAGGTCGCCAATTATCCGTTCACGACTTTGGAACCAAATCTCGGTGTTTATTATGAATTAATCATTGCGGATATTCCCGGCCTCATTGAAGGCGCTTCAGCGGGCAAGGGTTTAGGTATTAAGTTTCTGCAGCATATCGAACGAACCAAGCTCATTTTTCATCTCATTTCAGCGGAGTCAGACGACGTAGCTCGCGACTATGCTATTATACGTAATGAACTAGCAACCTATAGTCCGCTATTACCACAGAAAAAAGAATATCTCTTTTTGACCAAAAGTGACACGGTTCCATTAGGCGTACTAGATGCAAAGCTAACTACCCTACAAGGGTTAAATCCAAACGTCGCGGCAATCTCGATTCATGATGAGCAGAGTATCCATGCCGTGGAAGGCATCTTGAATCAAATAAAAGATTCTGTCGCATCCGGTAATCCCTGATGTGACGTATTGTATGTCATCAAAACAACTTATTCTGATCGCTTTATTTTTGGGCTCCACTATCGGTGGGTATATTCCGACTTTGTGGGGTTCGTCAGCATTCTCGTTGATTTCAGTTCTCGGCAGTTTTATAGGCGGCGCTATTGGTATCTATGTGGGGTATAAAGTAGGCCAGCAATGAGATCGTCAAAAAGCGAATTTGACTAATTATCCACAGAGGCTTGACTGTTCTTCATGTGGAGAGTACCATTAAAAGCAATATGATACGCACTATAAATTTTATGCATCTCGTATGGTTTACCAGCCCTTCTGAGCTGTATTTTTGCGTATCACGATAAATCTCGCTATAGCATAAACAAATTCGCAAAACACCAGCTCAGAAGGCTGGTGTTTTCTTTACGCATAATACAAACATATGAATTTTAATTTCAAAAATTTAAGGGTTCTGTCACTCTCCGCGCATCCTGATGACGAAATCGGCGGTGCCGGCGGATTGCTATTACAGGCCAGGCAAGGCGGTGCGATTTTGAAATTGGTGCTGTGTTTAGATCCATCAGAATCGAGACTGGACCTGTCGCCAGATCAGGAGAAGGAAGCCAGATTGGATGAATTTCAAAAAGTTGCCGGGCTTTTGGATTGCGCATGGGCATATCTTGGCATGCCGCGATATCCGGCAGTTAATATGGACACTATCCTGCCTGTGGTCAAAGAAATTCGAGAATTTAAACCGGATATTGTTTTGACATTATCAGAACAAGACTATCACCCTGATCACAGGGCGGTGTGTGCTATCACCAAAGAAGCGATTTGGCAAGCCGGCAGAAATGCATTTCCTGAATGCGGACAGCCGCACAAAACGAAAACGCTTATCCAGTACGAAGCCGACAAACCAATGTCCGACATTAGTTTCTTGAGAGATATATCGGATGTCATGGATCAGAAAAGACAGCTATTGGGTCTGTATGACTCTCAAGTCAAACGCAAAGACCTTATTGCTGCCGTCGAGGGTTTGAATCGTTTCCGTGGTGTTATGTACAAAGCGGGAGCGTATGCTGAGGCATTTAAGGTAGGCGAATTTTTCTATGGATAAAAAAATCACAACAATTTCTTTGGTAATACCTGTGTTCAATGAGGCTCAAACATTACCGGGAGTTTTACGGAGTGCCATTTCGACGAAGGTCGATGAGATTATTGTCGTCGACGATGGTTCAACGGATGCTTCGTGCTCGATTGCGCGGAGTCTTGCCGCAACGGATCAGAGGATCACTATCGTGCGCAATGCCAGTAACCGCGGTGTTGGCGCCACGCGTGCTCGGGGCATTCAGCAATCAAAAGGCGAGATTGTAGTGTTCATCGATTCTGATATTCAGAATCCATCGCCTCAAATGATCACCAGCCTTTACGCACCTATTCTTGAAAGCAAGGCTGATTTTGTGCTTGCATCATTTACAAATATGGGTCGCGTGACTGAACTAACAGCCAAGCCTTTATTGACTGTGTGTTTTCCGGCATTGTCATTTTTGAATCAGCCGATTTCAGGTCAATTTGCGATCAAGAGGCAGTTTTTGTTTCCGGAACGCATTGAACAGGGTAATGCGATGCTAGGCGTGGTGTTGGATGCCTATCTCGCCGGTGCCCGTATTAGCGAAATTGATATCGGTGAGATTGATCACAGTAAGCGAGAGATGAACATTAAAAAACAGCAAGCCATTGCCGAATGTCGTGCCTGCATTACCAGGTTTGTAGAATACAATAAAATGCAAAGTGAGACACCGTTAGTACCTTGAAAGAATTTGAACATAAAAGGAGAAAAGCATGGATCGATATCTTGGTGGCGGTCAGACGCCGTTGTTACGTGGGCTATTGCGTTCGGCAGTTATCCGAGCGCGAATGTCCGGGTATGTGGAGTTTGAATTGAATGATTCGGATAGCGCTGGTG
>CAZHOA010000072.1:0-3740 GCA_964534385.1 uncultured Candidatus Saccharibacteria bacterium
ACGGTCGCCCTGACTACTTCTTCTTCCGTGGCTACCGCCGTTTCGTGTTCGTTCTGCCTCGCACGTAGTCAGTCTCAGCCCTAAAACCTTTGACCTTTTCAGTTCTTCAAGCTTATCTTGAGGAACTTTTATTTTCTATAAAACTTGCTTTTTATTATATTTTATGGTATAATTTACAAGGTATATTTAGGTCTTAAAATAAAATTATATTAGGAGGGATATCACATGAATGATCAGGATCAGTTGAGAATAACCGTTATCGAAAGGGAGGTTGAGATTCGATATGACCTTTCGGTGTCTCAGCTGGTAGCTGAGACGATACATCCCTGGTACGCCAGTAAGGATGTCAGTGATAATGATCTTCCCGAGGCTATTGGGAGGGCCGAGCGGAAAATAATGAAACTGGTGAATATGGGCATTAAGATCTCCACTGAACATGCCACGCGTATTCTAGCTGGATTGGGTCTTCGTCCAGCGACCACAAAAGAACTGCTATCTTTGGCGATGGCTTGCCCATACAGACAGCCATGGGGTTGTGGCGTAATTGCCCTTGGTTCTGAATGGAGTGATCCTTCCGGCGATCGTACTTTCCCAGCCTTACGCGATTGGGCTGATGGCCGTCATCTAGGCCCAGCTCACAATTACGTGTTGCGAGAGGACTACGTACCCGGTGAAACGCGCTGGGATCCTTACTGGTATTTTGCTGCTCTGGAGAAGTAATGAATACCTGGCTCTGTCTGTTTGGCCCCGTTCATAAAACGGGGTTTTATTATGCATCTATTTTCTGGGCGTTTACGATATCCGTGAAATTAACGCTTGGGAAAACGTCCAGAAAACTTTCGGGCGTAGCGTTGAAAATATGGGTGTCAGGGTGTATCGCGCGCACCTTTTTGTAAAAGAGGCGGTAATTTTTAAATAATTGATAGACGTGGCCGATGACATCTTCGTAATTCATGGCTATGTCTTTTGGGGTGGCATATTTTTTGACCACTTCGTCATTTGTCGGATCAAGATTGGCCAAGATGTCCTTGTAGCCGTGATCATAGGCAAGAACCGGTTTGCCTGAGGTTGCGCGATGCGACAGAAAATTGTGTTCACAGCCAAGCAAATATATATTCTCAAAACCCATGTATACGGCAATGATCAGGCAGAGGAGTACTGAATTCTTTGGCCAGGGGATGTAGCGATCGATGTTGATTGAGAACGGAATCTTTTGCGTCATGTTGCCCTGGGTGCCGATAGAGAACAGGCGATGATTTTTAAAAAGACCGTGCTGCCGTATGTATGGTTGAGCGTCTATGTTGACGAAGATTGTCGTTGCGGTATCTATGGTGCGGCTTTTCTTTCTGAATTGTTCCGGCCAGTATTCTGAAGCTGATGGTGTAAAGTATGCCGAGTCATTGAGGATATAATATGTTGGCAGGAGTTTAGAAAATTGGGTGTGATTATCAAATTCGGCACAGACAAATGTTTGTTCGTTGCGTAGTGCGCCAAGATCGAATTGATTGCTCGATGGTCCGCTGCCAATAATGAAGCAACGCTGCTTCTTGAAGCGGTCCTTTACGGCGCGATTGCGTCTGAGAATTGAACGATGCCGATGCGTTAGAATCTCAGGCAAGACAAAATTGCGGTACAGGTAACGGGCCGGTTTTGCTAACGTGTATGATATGTTCACGGGTTGATTTGATTATACCATTTCAGTAATTTGACGTGATCTTCGATATGCAGGAGATATTTTTTGTTGCCAAGGAATGATTCGACTTGGCGATAGAGCCCCGGTTTATAGGAGCGATCCAATGCGTCGTCTATAGTGACATCTTGCATATCGAAACTGCCATAGTTTTGGACTTGTAATTTTTCAAGCGGGCGCAAAAAAAGTTTGCGGTGTGGTGTTGCAATCTCAACACCCCAGCGTCCGGCTGACTGCCAGTTGGCGTGGTAAGAAAACAGGGCACCTGTGTCAGTAATGCCGCTGCCAACGTAGTGCGCGTGACGATGCCACGGCATGGTACCCTTGACATAGGTATGGATCTGTTTTGGGGTGCCAGCTAGAAAAAACGCCAGGTCAATAACATGAGTCGAATTGGCCAGAAACCAGTTGCGTTTAATCCGGAGTGATTGCGGTAAGTCTTTGATAATGTTGCTTCGTTCAGTAAAATCAAACGTACACGATAAAACGCCTTTGTCTTGCTTGATGATTTCAAGGGCTTTTTGGACTGAAGCATAAAATCGGCGATTGTAGCCGATGTAGACCGAGCTGCCGCGTTTTTTTGTCTCACGACCGACAGCTTCAATATCTTCAGAAGTCAGGCCGCCGGGTTTCTCAACGAGTATTGATTTAATTCTGGCACCGACGACGGATCGGGTCACGCTGCCGAGCTGATCTTCGGTCACGGCGATAATGGCTTTCGAAGGCAGCGTCGGATCTTTTGTAAGCCAACGATCGATACCGCCGGGAATTGCTTCGTGTCCAGTGTTTTTTGAAAAAGTTTCTGCGGATTTTGGTGATCGCGTAACAACAATAAAAGGTTGTTCGAGCGCTTGAAGAACTTTTGCGTATTCCTGAGCCATTACGCCGCCGCCGACGAGGAGAATTGCTGACCGTGCCATGGCGTCATCGTAACAACGCACCTAAAAAAATGCAACATGGTGTTGCACGGCAGAGACATAGGCATTCGTCAAGTTGATTTTTTGAATCACCTCAGTTAAAAAATAGTATAACCATGGCAAAACAATTTATTCAAATATATAATCGACGCATCGGTCCGGACTACGCGCCGTTTGTCGTGGCCGAAATTGGGATTAATCACAACGGCAGTATGCAAAAGGCGAAAAAGATGATTGACGATGCGCATGTGGCCGGCGCTGAATGCGTTAAGTTTCAGATTCACATCTTGGAAGATGAAATGGTGCCGGCGGCCAAAGATGTCGTACCGGGTAATGCTTCAGAATCTATCTGGTCGGTCATGCAACGTGCTGTTTTAACAGAAGATCAGGATCGCGAACTGAAAAAATATACCGAGTCGCTGGGTATGATATATCTGTCGACGCCATTTTCACGCGCTGCTGCTGATCGGCTGAGGGCAATGGATGTTCAGGCGTACAAAATCGGATCCGGCGAATGCAATAATTATCCGTTAGTTGAGCATATAGCCAGTTTCGGAAAGCCAATCATTTTGAGTACCGGCATGAACAGTATCGCCTCAATCAAAAAAAGCGTCGCAATCTTGCGCCGTCACAAGATCAAATATGCTCTGTTGCATTGTACGTCCATCTATCCAACGCCATACGACAAAGTACATCTCGGTGCTTTGCGCCAACTACAGAAATCTTTTCCCGAAGCCGTCATTGGTTTGAGTGACCACTCGCTCGGTCCCTATACCGGCTTTGGTGCTGTGGCATTAGGTGCTTCGATTGTCGAAAAACATTTTACATCAAACAAAAAATGGTCGGGTCCGGATATTTCACTGTCAATTGATCCGACCGAGTTGCGGCACCTTGTCCATGGTACGCGGGCGATTTATGAGGCATCGGGTGGCACCAAATCAGTGTTGCCTCAGGAGAAACCAACAATACAATTCGCTTACGCCTGCGTGGTTTCAGTACGCGACATTCAACCGGGTGAACGCCTTACACGTGAAAATATTTGGGTGAAACGTCCGGGTACCGGTGAGATCCAGGCGGCCGATTTTGATAAAATACTTGGTACGGTTGCCAAAACAGCAATTTCTAAAGATGCC
>CAZHOA010000073.1:0-3641 GCA_964534385.1 uncultured Candidatus Saccharibacteria bacterium
ATCGTCTTTGGTTTGCTGATCGTCGGTTATTGGTTTTTCGAACGGCCTTTGGCATGGCGGATAGCCGGTATCGCCATTGGCGGTATGACGATCGGGCTGCCCTATTTTTATTTAAGTTATCGTGCCAGCCAGTTACCGGAGTATACCGAAGTATTGACGCGGCTCGGCTTGATTTATAGCCGCTTTCCGTCAGGTTTGCCGACGGTTTTTGGGTGTGGTGCGACATTAGCAGTGTTCGGTTACCTGCTCTACACAAAAAAAATTGTAATGGATCGACTGGGCGTGTTTTTGGCAGCAGCTGTATTAGCTGCCATTATTGCCATCAATCAGCACCTCATAACCGGCCGTAATATCGAATTCTCCAGTCACTATTACATGCAAGCAATTTTTATGTGTGTTTTCACGTGCGCATATTTTTACGGAAGCATAGGTGCGCATTTAAAGACCACACTACACTCTATAAGTCAGTTCCGGACTACAAATCCGCTCACATGGGATTATCCAGCGGGCTTACTTTTCGCGATAACGTGCATGGTACTTGTAGTCGGTGTACACAGTCTCAGCACATTCATGCGCGTTGATGTTATGCCTATGACACGCGCTGATCAGATAACACAACGGAATGCGTCGGTGTTTGAATGGTTGCGAGATCATTCAACACGTGACGATGTCGTCTATGCTAATGAAAGCTTGTCTCAGGATATTCCTGTCTATACATCAGACAATGTTGTGTACACCCGCAACGCCAATCTATTTTTTGTATCCGATGCCGAGGTGTATGATCGTTTCGCATTGGAGCACTATTTTGATCCGATATCTGCCGATACGGTAACGCGTTATGAGCGCTCGATTTTTGGAGTGCGTTATGTTGATCAGTATGGTCACGCGATGCAAAGCAATAAGTTACGAAAATTGTTTCATCTGTCCCTGGAGCAGGCTGTCAAAATACCGCCAATAGCTATTGACCAGATGCTGGCGGTAATGAAAACAGCACAACAGAAAGATTTTATTGAGCAGCTCACATCGTATCATGTGAGGTATGTAGTTCAAGACAAAATGAATGATCAAAATTGGCATCTGCCGACTCGCGCGCTACATAACGTTTTTGAAAATAGAGACTTTGTTATTTTTGACATAAAAACAAAACAGTGATATTTTAGGCACAGCGTATTTGATAACTCTAGGGAGCGTATTATGGTTATTTATCCGGATATGACAGACGATCCGATGCCAAGCCATGATCAGATCGCATTACTATTTGAGCTTATCAATAATGGCGTGATCGATAAACATGAATTGCAAATTATTCTGGATCGGTTTCAGAATCGCATTCCTCAGATACTTCCTGATAGCCCTACGGCTGCAGTCACCGAGCCATTGCCTGAAAACTGCTATCATATTAGTATAGACTACAATCTATCTCTGGAAGCAATGATCGCTGCAGGTCAATATGATTTTGTAAATCCTGACATTACGCAGGTACATTTCCCGATACATGCGCCATGGGCATATGGATGTAGTATACCCAGTCATATGCGCATCGATACTATCGCTGGATTAGTTCATTATGGTTATGTCATGGGAACACAGGACATCTTGACCGATCTTGGATCAAGAAATTTACGCCCAGCGGCACTTCCTGAGCTATTAGCTCTTGGCGCTGAATATCCGGCTCTACAGCGCGAATGTGCAATCGTTGCACTTGGGTCGGCCTGGGACCAGGGCTCCAACGTTCGTACCTTCCCTTATCTCAGTACGTCGTATACCGGGGGTGGTCTCTACCTGCGCTATCGAATCGATGATATGCTTGATGTTTGGGATTCCTGCTGGTTTTTCGCTGTATTTAGTAAATAGATTTTTAAAACAAAAAAACACCATTGCGGTGTTATTTTTTATGTTTCAAAATGTCGACAACTTTTTGAAATACTTCGTGTTGCGATATCTCATCAGTGTCTATTGTTATATCGAAGACAGCATGATCTTGTTGAATATCGAAGCCGTAGAGTCGTTTAAATAATTGCCGTGTTTGTTCATCTTTCATCGAGACAATTTTGATTGCTTCGCTAGAGCCAATGCCGCTGCGCTGTGCTACTCGAGCGGCACGAGTCTCAAGTGAAGCCTTCAGAAACATTTTAATGCCATGGTCAGACTGACAGAGCCATGGCATGCTCCAACTATCCATGACTGTATTACCATCTTTGAGAATGGACAGCAAGATCGCATCTGCGATTTCGTCCGGTATTTTTTCCCACGTGAGCCGTTCCTGAAAAAGTTTGACACCGGCTTCGCTTTCCCAAAAGCCCTGGTTGGCTTTGGTGTTCCGGAGATCGGGTTCTCGATGTTCACAGACATCGCGCAAGATGCTTGATGGATGAACGACTCGGAGATCATAGTGTTCACCCAGGGCGTCTGCGAGCGTCGATTTGCCACAGCCGGAAAAACCGAAGACAATAATATTATTGTTATGGTTCGTGAGACCACCAGTAGGCAGTTTCTGCTGCTTTGACATCATGTGAGAAGAACTCCTGTGCGATAGTATCCCGAAAAGCAAGACCGCGTGGGGTGAGTCTGAGAATATCGCCATCCATTGAGGCGAGTTCCAGATTGAGTAATGTTCGATACACGTGCCCGAATGTGTTGGTGAACTGAATATTAAATTTTCGTCTCAATTCATTCAGATCAAGATGCTCAAGATTGTATACAATGTACCGGCGCATCGCCTCTTCCTTATTAATGCGGACTAATGTTTCGACTGGGTACGCCTGTGCAGCCTCGTGAGTAAGGGTAAAACTATACCGACGAATGGCATTACGACTGTCGTATGTGCTGTAGATATTGCGGTAGTGGGCATTGACAGCATATGTGCGCGCGCCAACGCCAACACCAAGCAGTGACTGACCGGCAAAGACATTCGCCTGCTGCTGATAACCGCCGGTTCCCGGCAAGATAAATCGCAGATGACAATCCTGTACATAACCAGCCTCCAAGAGCATTGATGCGGCTGTCGCGTATTCGTTGAATTTTGTTTCATTGCTGATTGACAACAGATTGCGTCGAGCCAATGGCGTACCCGGAATAGCCACGGTGCCGTACAGCTCGACCGTATCAGGTCGCAGAGCCAAAATGCCTTCGACTGTTTGAATCCAGGTTTCGAATGTTTGACCGGGCAGGCCGTACATAAGATCACAGCAGATATTGGGTATGCCGATTGTTCGCAATGTTTCGAATGCGGATAATGAAATATCAGCGATATTGTGCCGACGGGCTAATGCGATCTCATTATTGTTCAATGTCTGGACGCCGAGACTGACACGATTGATGCCAAGCTCCTTGAATGCCATGAATTTTTCTTTGGTGACTGATTCCGGCGTTGCTTCGATACTAATTTCGCGTGCTTGTAACGCTTCGGGATTGGTTATAGACAGCGCATTCATTATCCAGTTGAGCTGTCGTGGCGTCAGAAGTGATGGCGTGCCGCCGCCGAAATTGATACTGGAGATCCTTCGTGGTCGCATGATCGGATCATACAGTAAAATTTCTGAGATTAGTGATGTTACGTAGCCGTCCTGCAATGTATACGTAGGCGTGTCGACGATCGTCATAAAATTGCAGAAACTGCATTTCTGTTCACAGAACGGGAT
>CAZHOA010000074.1:0-3559 GCA_964534385.1 uncultured Candidatus Saccharibacteria bacterium
ACTATTCCCTCTTTTTTATACATGACGACAGAAGAATTACAAAAATTAGAACAAAAACTCCTAGAAGAGCGCACTGTAGTTGAACGCGAGTTACTCCACGTGAGTCACAAGGGTCCGGTCACTCAAAATGACTACCAAATCGCCATGGTTACGAGCGATTTTTCAGATTCCTTAGATGCCAAAGCACATGAAGTCACCGAGTACGAACGAGACAAAGCTGTTGAGCAAAAACTCGAGGTTCGTCTTCGCGAGATCAATACCACCCTACAGAAAATAAAGCTCAATACCTATGGACTCTGCGCGCGATGCCAGACTCCGATCCCCGCGCGGCGTCTTGAAGCCATGCCAACTGCGACAACGTGCATCACGTGCGCTCAAAAATCATCCACATTCTTCTAAAACAGTCGTCAAAACCAACTATTTTGAGATGATTGTTGTATGCTAGAGCTCTTCTATGCCCACATCCTCACATTCGGTACGAGTTTTTTCAGGAACAGTAACAGGTATTGACGCAGTGCCTATTGCCGTCGAGGCTGATTCAACGGCGGGACTACATTTTTTCAGTATCGTCGGCTTACCGGATAAAACAGTCGAAGAATCAAAAGATCGTATTGCCGCGGCCATCCGTAATAGCGGTTTTATTCCGCCAAATCAAAAGCACCGCCGCATTATTATTAACCTTGCCCCGGCCGACATCAAAAAAGAAGGGCCGGGCTATGATTTGCCGATTGCTTTAGCGTATCTTTTGACGACAGAACAGATTGCATTTGATACCGAGAAGACTATTTTTCTCGGAGAAGTATCACTTGATGGCACACTCCGACCCGTTCGTGGCATTTTACCGATCGTTGCTATGGCCGCACAGCACGCATTCAAAAGAGTGATCATACCCGCGACCAACGCTCGGGAGGCGTCCCTGATTAAAAATATCGACATCATTCCCATCGAGAACCTTACTCAGTTAATCCACTATCTTGAGCAAAAAATCACCATAGCACCCGTATCACCTATCGACCATATCCCAGATACTTTTCACAATGATATTGAATCCGATATATCGTCAATACGGGGCCAGGAACACGCAAAACGCGCACTGGTTATAGCCGCAAGCGGCGGCCACAATATGCTGATGTCGGGGCCGCCAGGCTCAGGTAAATCAATGCTGGCCAAGACATTGGCCATGATTATGCCGCCGCTGCACTATGAAGAGGCGCTTGAACTAACAAAGATTTATAGCATCAGCGGTTTACTCAATAATGAATCGATTATCAGTCGTCGCCCATTTCGAATGCCGCACCACACAACATCGTCCATAGCGCTCCTTGGCGGTGGTAGCTGGCCAAAACCAGGCGAAATATCACTAGCACATCGCGGCGTCCTATTCCTGGATGAGATACCGGAATTTCCTCGAAATGTAGTAGAGGCCTTGCGGCAACCGTTGGAAAACGGGACTATTACCATTTCTCGGGCTGCCGGATCAGTCCAATTTCCTTGTCGTTTTATGTTAATAGCCGCAATGAATCCGTGCCCTTGCGGCAATTATGGCACGGCCGGTAAAGTATGCACCTGTAATCCGGGAGTGATTCACAAATATCAACGCAGAATCTCAGGTCCGATGCTCGATCGTATTGATCTGCATGTACATGTGCCCTACATTCCGTATGAAAAGTTGCGCGCAGACGTTAATGTCAAACCGCTTAACCAAGAGCTCCGACAAACAATACAAAAGATGCGAGACATACAAAAACAGAGATTTAACAACAGCACGCGTACCAATAGCGACATGACGGCACACGATATTAAGACATTCTGCAAAATAAGCCCGCAAGCCGACACATTATTGAGCAAAATCATAACCGAAAAATCACTCTCCCACAGAACCTATCACAAAATATTAAAAATAGCGCGCACCATAGCCGATTTAGAAGGAAAAAATACACTTGAGGTGCACCATATCGCTGAAGCACTCAGTTACCGTATGATTGACGGGACAGAAGCATAGTTAAACGGACTACACAACTCACGATTACGAGAGTATAACAATGTGAGCCCACTGAACAACCCCCTGATTTAGTACTTAGCCATCGGATTGCGGGCGCCGTGAACTTCAAAATGCAGGTGACAACCGGTAGAATTACCTGTTGTACCCATGAGCGCGATGAGCTGACCCTGCTTTACCACATCACCGATAGTAGCTATAAGACTGGTAGCGTGAGCATACAATGTCTCGGTGCCATTAGCGTGAGAAATCTCGATAAATTTGCCAAAGCCGCCATTCCAACCTTCGGCCTTTGCAAGGCGCACAACACCATCTGCAGCAGCACGTATCGGCGTACCACAGGTATTGGCTATATCAACGCCGTTGCGGCCATGAACGATGCCCCAATCGTACCCCTGGGTTGGTGCAGTAAAGAACCCGTCAAGACTCGGAAGATGGGCAAAACGGCCCGCTATAGTGCTGTTTTTATTTTCCGGTGATTGCGAAGATGATTTCGGCTGATTATTCATGACGCCATCCGGTATAATAAGCTCTTGACCGATCTGGAGAGTACCATCAGTAGGCAGATCATTGAAGCTGATAATTTTTGCCACATCGCCATTATATTTTTTGGCAATACTTGCAACGGTTTCGCCGGCGATAATCTTGTGGATAACACCCGACACCGGGGGGATCTCTAAGACCATTCCTTCTTTGATGTCATTTGGATTTCTGAGATGATTGGCCCATACGATACTATTGACATTTACATTATAGTCTGATGCTATCAAACTTATCGAATCGCCCTGTTGGACTATATATTTCAAGACATTTCCGTGATTTACAGGACCATATTCTTCCAAATCTGTCAAAATCGTTCCCCGGGAAACCAGAGCATTTTCTTGCATCGTTGTCAAGTTTTGTGGTCTAATAGTTGGTACCAAAACCTGGTGTGGCGTCACGCTATTGACTTCCTCCAATGTATACTGAGACGGTGACTCGCCTATCGAAGCAGTTGTCTCTTCGATATAGCCATTGAGCACCCTGCTAATCAGCCCTTCCTGACCATCGTAGCTCGTGCCTTTTATGAAAATAAATGCCAAAGCCACGACCATCAAACCGAAAAAGACGAATGTGTCATTTTTTACGGCATACCTACGAAATAGATTGTATAACCATGTCTTAATAGACCTGAGACGCAACAATGCTTAACCAGCATTGTACATGTAATTGAGTTATAATATAAACAAGAAAATTCTCTATGAGAGACCTGCCCATAGACTAGCATTTTAGCTGGGCTGGGTCAACAATCTTCAGACAAACTACACATAAGCCTACCTGGAGTCTAGTAGATGTGTCTTTTAGTATCAAAATCCATGCAACAACGTGACAAAAGAAAATATATTGGCAATCTTGGCGAAAATATTGCCGCACGATTCCTCAGGAGCATCGGTTTTCAGATTATCGAGCAAAACTATCGCAAACCCTGGGGCGAAATCGACATTATCGCACAAAAAGAAAAGACGCTCAGATTTTTTGAGGTCAAAACGAATTCACATACACTGCATGGTGACTTTCAAC
>CAZHOA010000075.1:0-3559 GCA_964534385.1 uncultured Candidatus Saccharibacteria bacterium
AGGTGTTGGCCGCCGCGGGTCCGGGGCATAGCGCCGGGCCGTTGGGCATGGCTGATATTTTCACGGCTTTCTATTTCGGTATTCTCAATCACAACCCGAAACGCCCCGATTGGCCCGAACGCGATCGTCTGATTTTATCCAATGGCCATATCTGTCCAGTGCGCTATGCAGCCATGGCCCATGCCGGATATTTCCCGCTTGAGGAACTAAAAACATTGCGCACGTTCGGCTCACGCCTCCAAGGTCATCCCGAGCGCGAACGATTACCGGGTATAGAGACGACCTCAGGTCCGCTTGGTTCCGGCCTCGGTCAAGCCGCCGGCATCGCCTACGGTGCACGCATGGATTGCAAAAAATTCTACACCTATTGTTTTATGTCAGATGGCGAGCAAGAGGCCGGCAACACCTGGGAATCGGCTATGTTTGCGGGGGATAATAGGCTCGGCCACTTGATTGCCGTCATTGACCGTAATAATATCCAGATCGACGGACCAGTCGAAAAAGTCATGCCGTTGGAACCGCTGGTCGCAAAATATAGGGCATTCAACTGGCATGTCATCGAGATTAATGGCCATGATTTTGAAGATATTATCGGGGCCGTTGAGCAAGCAAAGGCCATGCACGAGAAGCCGACCGTCATCATTGCACACACGATTCCCGGCAAAGGCGTCTCGTGGATGGAAAATGACTACCGTTGGCACGGTGACCCGCCCGGCAAACGCGAGACCGAGCGCACACCACCAAAAGCACAACAGGTCGAGGACGCGCTTCGACAGTTACGGGCATAGTCTGCTATACTGTAGGAAATAATCTTGGATTAGGGGTTCTAGACCAGAAGTCGCAGGCACGATCCTGATTCCCGGTTCAGAGAACCTAATTCCTGTTTTTCATATGCACGGAAGTATGGGTATGTGTCGCTGCGGTTGTCATATTTTTGCCAAAATTATCGGCTTTTTGGCATTGATCTCAGCCATTCTTTTTTTCTATGTTGCCTGGACCGGCAGGTTGGTATGGGGTTTTGATACGAATTACTATTTCCAATCAGTCATCGTTCTGAGTCTCGTGGCCTGGGGCACTAAGATGTGCGGCTGCTGCAAAAAGATGATGATGGCCGGCATGATGGGCAAGGGCATGTGTGGTAATTGCGGCACCATGGGCTGTGGCGGTTGTGGTGGCAAAGGCATGGAGATGAAAGCTGGCATGATGTGCGCTCATGGCAGCAACTGCACATGCGGTCACGATGATTGCAAATCCTGCAAAGCATAGTCTCCGCGCCCGATTCGTGTTAGAATCCATCGTAGAGTTATGGATTCTAACACTCAACAACAAGATACAAATAGTCAACCGACGTTGATGCCCAAACATCATATGCGCCTGTTGGCTGTTTTGTTTTTACTCCTCTTGATTGGCGCGTATTTCGCCCTAGCTCTCCTCTTCAACCTCTGGCCATTTCCGCGACATGCCATGGCACCGACAAGCGAGTCACCAACACAGCAACCGTCGACCGTGATCTCGCCGTCGAGCAGTGCCGACCCGACTGCCGATTGGAAAACATATCAAAATAATACATTCAACTTTGAGTTTAAATACCCTAACGGGACTATCGAAGATAAAGGCTGTCGGGTATATCTAGGAAAGTCGATCTGCTCGATTATACTCAATCAACCGAGCAGTCGCCTGGTCATCCTCGTCAACAATTCTGGTCTGGGCGGAATCCAACTATCTCGACAATCAGAAAAAGGCACCATTACTATTGGCGGCATTACCACTTCATATGTGTACGGCCATGAGCTTGAGAACGGTTTAGAAGACAAACCCCTCGAAAGCTACGCTCTGTTAGCATCATTCTCAAAGAACGAAGACACCTACGACATCCTCTACGAATATCACGAAGCCCACCCCGGCGTTTTCTTTGACCAAGTCATGCGGCCACTGCTTTCGACATTTCGCTTTGTCGGACCCGGTACTTCAGCATCTTCCCAACTCGACACCTCGGGATGGGAGACATACACAAACACTTATAACAACTTCGAGATAAAAATTCCACCAATACTGAAAAATTATAAGGTCACTCTGCAGGAGATGAGTAGCAATTTTGGTGCAGGTACTTATATATTTAGTGTTCCGACAAATGACACAAAATATGGAAGCTCTTATATTGAAATCGGCAAAGGCTACGCGTCGCCATTTGCTATCTCTGTATACAATCATGATTACTGGAACAGCCTACAGAAAAAAGATGGGCCAAGGCCAACATATTTGGCCGAAAATAGAGACTATGTCTTTGCAGTCTCAACCTGGCAAGATCCGCCCCTAGATTGGAGAAATAAGACCATCCCATTCAATACGATTTTCAAGTCATTCCGATTAATTAAATAATCCGTGTTCAATCCTGATACAAAACTACAATCGAATATTTTTGAGAAAGACAAAGTCGAAATGGTGACGACCAAAGATGCCCAAGAGATACAGGATGCGATTTTTCGCGCTATGACCATTGAGCAAAAACTCAAAATGGCACGTGATTTCTTTGAATTCGCTAGAAAAGCTAATCCAGACTATTTTTCCAATGTCACAAGAGATCTTATTGCAAAAATTAAAAGCAATCCTTGAGAAGCTCGATATACCTCTTCAGTTACATCGAAAAATGGGCTAAAATACAGAGAACAGAGGAAATCTTAAAAGAGTTACGGGATAAATATGCTCAACCCTGAGACAAAACCAACTATTTTTAAAATTATTTTCGGTTTTTTTGTTGTAGTTTACGCACTTATAGCAGTCTATAGTACCTACGCGACATTTCACACAGCTGCTAAATTGGGACGTACTTTTGGCGGACTGGACATTTTCCTCGTATTACTTCCGAAGATTATTACTATTGCTGTATTGCTTATCTATTTACGTCTCGGCTATGCAATGATTGGTCGTCGAAATGCAAAGTATGGATATAAGATAGCTTTGTTTTTCATCTGGGCAGTAGTGGGCGCACCAGGATTTCTTTTTGTCTCATTAGTAATTACTTATATGTTATTTGCCTTTGCGGGACATTAATTATAATTTTTACTTTTAATTTATTCGCAATATTTTTACACCTACAGATTCTCTAAAGTAATTTATTAAATAAGCATGTTCAACCCAAATACATCACAACCAAATATGTCGCCGATAATGCCAAGCAGTAGCCCTGACAGCAGGGACGGGAGTTATAGAACACTTTTGATTGTTCTAGCTATTGCACTCGTGATTGCGCTCTATGTCATCGCTGCTCTCCTCTTCAACCTATTGCCATTTCCGCGACATGCAATGGCGCCGACGGGCGAGCAACCGACACCATCATCAATCACGATCTCACCCTCAGTCACCATCGATCCAACTGCCGGTTGGCAAACCTATCGGAATGATAAATACGGGTATGCATTGAAATATCCAGACAGCGCGGGCTATAGGGTTTTCACGATTATCAACGGCGTCAGGAAAGAATCTGTATTAGCTACCCCAACCACGGATGCCATCGGTATCGGCTTTAACGAGAACGCCCTGATTATTAGCACTGTAAGAA
>CAZHOA010000076.1:0-3552 GCA_964534385.1 uncultured Candidatus Saccharibacteria bacterium
CACGAGGGAGGAAACAGTTATAGCCATTACCTAGTCTTGCCTTATGGTGGGGGAGAGTTTATAGAAACAGAAGAAGGAGATGTGGATGTAGTAACTCCAGAATCTCCTATTGCTACGGCAATGATGGGGAAGAAACCTGGAGAAAGTTTTTCATTCGATGTTCGAGGTAGAAAGCGCGAGTATCGCGTTGAAGATATATTATGATGAAATTAAAGAGGTGCTTGATGAACACAAAACCGTCATTGATACGGAGCAGGCAAAAACCGAGCATATCACTGAACGCCAGTTTACCCAACTTACCGAAACATACGTGCCCTATCGCGACAGCAATGGTGCCATTGTCGGTATTATCGAATTGTATCAGCCCCTGGCATCGTTAACGTCGCAAATTGTACATGAGCTTCGTACTACGTTGATTATCTGTGCGGCGATATTTATACTGTTCCTTCTTTTGATGCGTATGCGTTCCCAGTAGCGCGTTGTTGATTTCGTCGTAATATATGCGGATTGTTTATAAAATTATTGTTCCTGTGATTGCGGTGCTGGTGATTGTGATCGCCCTAGTTGCCTTGCTGTTGGTGCGTTCGATAGAGCAACCGGCATTTCAGGAAGAATTTTTCAGTATTACAGATTCGGTATTCAAGAAGACCGATCTACTGACTATGCAAGCTTTTGTGGATCCGGCGAGTGCCAGCTCTCAAGCGCAATTTAGTCAATTTACCCAGGATGTGAGTAAGCCGACGATTGCGCGGCTGACTATTTGGGATAAACAAAAGACAATCGTGTATTCCGATCTGGCATCGGTTATAGGTTTTCATGCTGCGAATCAGACCGATGTTGATCGTGCTTTGATGCGTGGTGAGCCGTTCTATACGCTCAAAGACAAGGATACGTACCAGCCATTCCAATCCGATATTGGCCGTTTCATGGATATTTACGTGCCGCTGCGCATTTCCGGAGAAGTAGTCGGTGTTTTGCAAGTACATTCCGTCATTAATGCCGTCTTGGCGCCTTTGCAGGCGGTTACAACACATTTTATCTATATTTTGATCGGCAGCGGACTCATAATCTTCTTCATTATTTTCCTGGTGACCCAGTATGTTATTGTAATGCCCGTCACGAAATTAAAAGACGCTTCTTCGGCCGTTTCAAATGGCAATCTTGATGCGCGCGTTTCGATTGTTTCCAGGGACGAATTTGGTTACTTAGCCTTTGTCTTTAATGAGATGGTTGAAAACATCAAGATGAGCAAGGCTCAATTATCCTCATACGCTTCAAATTTAGAGGGTAAAGTTCGAGAACGAACCGGTGAGCTGGAGAAACTGCTTCGAGAAAAACAGGAGCTGGCCGGCGTCGTGGAAGGGGCTCTGGACCCAATTGAGCTTTGGACATATGGCGCCACAGCGACGGCTATGCGTTATGTGAATCCGTCGTGGGAGCGGCTATTCGGCATGTCATACGATGATGTGGTGAATAAGATAAAGCCGTTTATCTTTGACGCTGTCGGACACGATGTCCAGATGCAGGGACGTTTGTTGAGTGCGTTAAACAGTGCTACTAATTTTCGTGAGCGCATTACGTATCAACGCAAAGACGGCACGATGATACCAGTTGAGGTTAATATCTCCCCCGTTCGCGACGAAAAAAACCAGATCCTATTCTGGGTGAACTTTATTCATATAGTCGAGGGATAGGGTTGAGTACAACCTAAGAATGCTGCTATACGCGATACTTTTTGTTTTACTCTGGTGGGCGTGGGAGGAATCGAACCTCCGACCCCGTCATTATCAGTGACGTATTCTAACCACTGAACTACACGCCCGCCTCCTTTCTCATAGAATCTCCCCTGTTGAGGTAGATTCTATATGTGTTACAATAGCAAAAACATGACAAAAGATCAAAAGTTGGAATACATCTTTGATGCCATCAAGAAAGCATACCCGAATCGGAAACTAGTTTTCAAGGACGGCTCGTCTGATGCCTCGCTGATGCTCATTGGCGAAGCGCCGGGGGTCAACGAAGAGAAAGAAGGCAGGCCTTTTGTCGGTCGCGGTGGTCAGCTCATGAATACAACTCTCGAGTCGCTTGGATGGCAGCGTAGTGATTTCTATGTATCCAACATTGTTAAATATCGTCCCCAGGATCCAACGGGCAAAACATTGACGCCAACCGACCGTGAGATCGATATTTTCCGCCCGTCTATCGAAAAAGAAATTCAGGTTATAGATCCCAAGGCGATTGTTGTCATCGGTCGGATTGCGATGATGGGTCTTGGTATTGAGGGCACGATGTCCGCGAATCACGGTAGAACATTCGAAAAGAATGGGCGAAAGATTTTAGTTGCTTATCATCCGGCCGCAGTATTGCGCAATATTAATCTCGAGCCGCTCTTTCGTGAAGATTTGGCAAAGATTAGAGGAATGTTGGTCTAATAGGCAGGACGAATACCTATCTATTCTTTCGGGTAATTACTTTTTTAGCTGCTTCGATGATTGATTGTACACCCATGCCGAGCTTGTCTATTAGCTCCCAAGCTTCACCGGATTCGCCGAAACGATCATGAACACCGACGAATTCGATCGGTACGGGATAATGTTGTGCGAGGCATTCGGCAACGGCCGAACCAAAGCCACCGGCGATTTGGTGCTCTTCGACGGTGACGACGGCATGGGTTTCTCGTGCTGCAGCGATAATAGTCTCGCTATCGAGCGGTTTGATGCTTGGTGAGTTGATGACGATGGATCCGATATTTTCTTTCTCTAATTCTCGCGCAGCCAGTAAGGCATTGTGGACGAGAATGCCACAGGCGATGATGGTTATGTGAGGCTGTTGGCCAGCAAGACCCGAATCGTAAAGAATCTGCGCCTTCCCAATCTCAAAAGGCGTCTCGGCTGTCGTGATGACCGGTGACTTCTCGCGACCGAGACGGATATACACCGGCCCGGGATGAGAGGCGGCTGCGACGGTGGCCTTTTGTGCTTCGATGGCGTCACAGGGACAAATCACGGTCATGTGCGGTTGGACGCGCATTAAGGCGATATCTTCGAGTGCTTGATGGGTCGCACCATCGGGACCGACGGAGACACCGGCATGCGAACCAGCGATCTTGACGGCTAGATTATTGAGTGAGATGGTCGTGCGAATTTGTTCGTTGTTGCGGCCGGGGCTAAATGTTGCATAGGAAGACATGAACGGAATCTTGCCATAATTGGCCAAGCCGGCGGCGATGGTGGCCATGTTCTGTTCGGCAACACCGAGTTCAATAAAGCGTTCTGGAAATTTGTCTTTGAACCACTGCGAGCGTGTTGATTCGGTTAGATCGGCACACAGTATCACGACCAACTCATCTCTCTCGCCTGCCTCAACCAAACCCTTGCCATAGCCATCTCTGGTCGGTACCATCTCGACTTTCTCCTTCTCAAAAATATTCGATTGTAATTTTGCGTCAGGGTTGAGCATAAGTATTAAAAACTAAATGTTTCCAGTATTCCCTTATAAACATTGCTTTCCGATAACAGCGGTTGCTCGTTATTTTGGCACGAGAAGATTTTT
>CAZHOA010000077.1:0-3522 GCA_964534385.1 uncultured Candidatus Saccharibacteria bacterium
AGTACTCGGAACAATAGACGGCTCAGCGCGTAAATGGCTTTAGCTTCCGAGGATGCATCATCTGCGGTAAGCGAGGTAAGATGATCGCTCGGAGCTACAATCCTAGCCACATAGGTCTGGCTATCATTTTCCCAGGCAACCTGGTATGTCAATGAATGTAGAATATATAAAAAGTCTTTGTGATGTTTGTTCGGCAACGGCATCTCAATATCTCCCAGTGTAAAATTAAGGACTTTTTACATAGTAAATCAAAATAAATAAAAAGTCAATACCTGCCCAAACACGTGGCTCTCAATCATTCAGCTAAATACGCCCTGAGCTGATGATATGGAAATATGGTGTGACCCTCGTGGTTGTAGTGCGTATCAGGACCAAGGCCTATCGCCTTGCAGTGTTGATCGTACAGGCACAATATAGTACGCATTTCATCCGGTATCGGTGTGTTCGGCAAATGATATAATACGGCCCCACACAGGAAAATGAAAATCGCACATACCAGCAGTCCCTCCCACATGAAGCCAAATACAACTGAACCAAATAGGCTCACAATGCTGAGTAGTAACATCATAATACAGGTTGTTTCCAAAAAGCTATGACTTTCGGTACTCATAAAGTAATGAGACCTGCCGTACAGCGACAGCATAATATCGAACAGATCTTCGTCACTACAATGAGATAAAATTGATTTGGCACGTTGTTGTGTTGTGTGTGGAGAAGGAGGGGTGTTGAGGGTGCAGGCAAATGCTTGCACGAAACTCTTAACAAACTGCGCTGCTGTTTCTTGGTTGCGGATTTTGGTTTGCAACTCTTCAAGCGAGTGCGCAGTCACGCTATAGGGATGTGTGAGTAGGGGTTGCGTGGTATCTCGTTGCTGCATCATTCCAGCGCATCGGCTACAAAAATTTGTATGAGGATCAAAACAGTCAGTCTGTTTGCATATCTGGCATTTCTCGGGGAGACCTTCATGCTTGACCGCAAATTCGAACTGAACAGCGTGTTTCTCTTTTTGAATGGTTCCTATGTTATTCTCTTCCGGCTTTATATCCATTATAATGTTACCTCCTGTCAAAAATCTTATTATAAATTAGCACGAATACATTTAAAAAGTCAAGATTATGCGGCCCTAGAAATAATAAAACCATGAGCGGGGTCATGGTACGGTTTGTGACTGATATGGAACCCTAGTACGCTAGCGCTAGGACATTAACCAGTGCTGTGCTGATCTCCGGTGATGAGTTGTGTGATATGGCTCTACGGATATTATGTATGCGGTGTAGTACTTGGTCGCGTGTGTGTTGCTGATCATTAAAGTGTATCAGACTTAGTGCATCGCCGAAGCCGAGTCTTTGGATCACGGCGGTGCGAAGCTCAAATAGGCGTTCCCGAGCTGCATTTGTACCCCAAAAGAACATTGCTGTATCAACGCCATTGTCTCCGAAAATAGCTATATTCAGTGCACCGAACAAACATATCTCACCGCTATCTAACGTAAGGTGCTCACGACACCAGCCGCGATGTAAAAGTTCTAATTCTGCTACTTCAAGAACGGTTAAAATCTCCGCGTCCGAAAAAGCAAACTGAGTGTTCGACATTTCTAAAACTCCTTGTTAAAGATAATAAAATCGTATCACGCCGTCATGTATTGTGCAATTCAACTGTCCTTGCTCTGATGCTTGCCCATTGTGTAGTGGTTTTAGAATTGTGGTATCGAGTAGCGTCAGATCCCTGTGAAATTCTTGGATAGTGTGACCGACCACCATGCGTGCGCCCTTGTATTATTTACTCTCTGAGTTTCTCTCAAGCCACAGAGCGATGTCGCCTACCTTGAGCTTGCCGACTACCACATGAAGGGCATATTTCTCAAGAGCACCTTGAGCGGCTGTAGCTACATAGCCGTTATTCTCGAGAAAGACAAAAGCAGCGGTAATAGCGGTCCGCTTATTACCGTCAATAAAAGGATGGTCAAATAGTATGTTCCGCACATAGATAGCGGCTTTAAGGAAGAGAGTAGGATAAAGTACCTTATCAAATACCTTTTGTTTAGGCAGCGCGACAAGGCTAAAGAGGCTATGTCGATCACGAATACCATGAGTGCCACCTGTCTCATCGATAATGATTGAATGAATCAAGACTATCTGATGCAGAGATAGATACTTCATGAATTATTTTTGAGCCAAGTCCTCCAGGTCTTTACGATAATGCTCAACAAAGCTCTTTGTCAGCTGAATAATTTTTTTGTCCCGAGCAGATAGCTCTATATCCACTTTTTTCTCATCTTTAGTAATTTTAGTAATCTGTACTTTTACCTCATCGCCTTCATGAATACCTTTGCTTTTCAGAATGGCCTGTGGCAAGATAATGCCGGCAGAATTACCAATTTTTATAATTTTTTGTATCATAGGAAGATTATAACATGGTTATAACATCTGTGCAAAATTTCGTAATTTAGATTCTTGATGTGCTCAACAATTTCTTTGTACTCTCTTCTGTTCTCAGGTGTGCTTAGTATCTCTGGATTCATAGCAATAGTATGCATCATTTTTCACACTTCTTGCAAATACCAAATAGTTCAGACGGGTGGTCGGTAATCTTTGCAAAGCTACTTACCGTTTTAAGAATTATCTTCGAGACTTTTTCAAAATCACATTTTGAGAAGTCTTCAATTTTGCCGCACTGAGTGCAGACAATATGGTGATGATGTGAAATAGTGGCCAGTTCATAATGCGCATGACCATGACGCAGATCAATCTCTTTTACGATACCTGAGCTTTTGAAGTCATTCAGGATTCTATACAGTGTCGCTTGGTCGAGGGTAAGTTTTTTAAGTTTGCGTGCGATAGCCTCAATACTGAGAGGTCTAACTTCGGTTTTTAAAAGGCGTAATACCGACAAACGGGCCGGTGTTGCCCTATAGCCGCTTTCCCTAAGCTGAGTGCGTAGTTGTGCACTATGTTGGGTGGTGCCGGTTGAGGTTGTATTCATCTGCCTAGTCTAGCATTATTGCGACTAATTTGCAATAATTTGACTTTGAGAAGATAATCAGCTAGCTTTATATAAACGCAAGTAAATTGCAGTTATATATGAAAATAGCATTTGTTGGAAAAGGCGGTTCAGGCAAGACTACTTTAAGTGCTTTGTTCAGCCGTTATTTGGGTTCGCAACAACTACCGGTTTTAGCAATTGATGCGGATATAAATCAGCATCTGGCCATGGCTCTGGGCTTAAGCCAAAAAGAATCCGAGTCAGTTCCGCCGCTTGGCCTGGAGGTTGATAGCATTAAAGATTATTTGCGCGGCAACAACCCTAGAATCTTGTCTTCAAGTTCTATGATTAAGACTACTCCCCCAGGCAGAGGCTCCAGGCTCATAAAAGTATCGGAAGACAATCCAATCTATTTACATTTCAAACGCAAGATCGGCAATGTTGATTTTATGGCCACTGGTCCGTTCAGTGAAGAGGACTTGGGCGTGAAATGCTATCACTCCAAAGTGGGTGCGGTTGAGCTGCTTCTTAACCACATGA
>CAZHOA010000078.1:0-3470 GCA_964534385.1 uncultured Candidatus Saccharibacteria bacterium
AGTTTGGCCGCCACATCGCTAGTTTCAACAATTCTCGCCGATGTGTCATGTTGAGGTGATGCTGAGGATGCTTGATGTTCAGTCGGAACATGGATGCCAGCCTGTGCTAGTTTCTCAACCCAGTCACCTTGCAAGTAGGCTGGATCAAGTATCAAGTGAATGCCACCATGATGTTCCTCTCTGGTGACAATCCCTGCTTCCTGCAGTCTTGCTAGGGCGCGTCTTAAAGCACTGTAATGGCATTGTACTTTGGGACAAAGCTGCTGGAGCATGCCTACCAGTACAGCACCGTAATTCTCGTGCAGAAAAGCGACGAGCCGGAAAGAAGCTGAGCCGGCGGTCTTTTTGTCAACAAGTTGGCCAGTATAAGACGCATCTTTGCGTTTCTTGGATAGTTTAGGTCGTGCCCGCTTTTTGGCGAGCTTAATAGAACCGTGACCTTTGATGATCACTTTATCTCGCCAATTGTTTCCCAACGCCGGTGCTAGCTTTATATATCGCTTGCCGTCGATTTTCTCGATCACGGTCAGGCCGCGCCGCGTCATAGTCCTCATATGATAGGCTATGTTGTTGGCAGTGCATTGCAAATTCTCAGCGATATTCTGCTGAGATTCGCCATTGAATGGGATTGGACTATTGGCGCTAATATAGTCCAACAAAAGAATCGGAACACTAGTTTCGCTTGTCTTTGGCATACGTCATTCTCCTATACGCTAATTTAAAAAAACTGGGCATATTATAGCACCGATGTTTTAGGTTGTAAATAGGCCTTGGATCAAGGCTTGACGAAGGCATGTAATAGTATTAAAATAAGGGCGCTTTTAAGTTATTTGACATTGATATAATCGTAATAGAAAGGTGAGGTTTGGTATGGATAAAACGCTTCCCCAGACAACGTCAGCGTGTCTTGCAGATTTCATATTGTTGTTATCGGAATACAATAGGGGGTACATCAACTATGTCCGTGCAGCGGATTTTATGGATCTTGTGCAAGTTGTACCGTCGACACTTCGCCGTTGGCGTGTTGACAGTAGTATCCCGAGCGGTGCGAATCTGGTCACGTTGCGCTACTTTTTGGAACATGTGGGATATACGGTGAGCGAGCTCGAAGGCCTTGATGATCAGGTTAGGAAGGGCATCGAACTGATAGCTCTCAGGATCTTCTGTCCCGATGCATTAGCGGCGACAATTGGACAAAGCGCCAGATATACACTCCAAGTTCTTTCGGCGGTACGGAAACCAAGTCCGGAATTTGCTGAATCTTTTGTTAGAGAACACGAGCGACATAGCGAACTTATCGCTAAGAGACGCCAGAATTTTATCGAAAAAGTTCAGCAGTATAAGGTAGATAGTGCTCGACACAGTGACAACGGCTATAAGCGAAGTAGTTTGATCGTGGCGCCAGCAATAGTACCAAAAGAGATTGATGAACATGATCAATTGGATACGCTGGCTAAGTCGTTGGCGCATCTGTTGCAGGCAGTTACCCTGCTAGGTACGCAGTTGCTTCGGGATAAAAAAGCGTTGCATGCCAGACAAAAAGTACGCACATTGTGTACCGCGGAAACTATGGCAGAAGCAGCGCGTATTGTCAGTGCCTTGTGCTGTGAACGTGCAGGCGAATTGTCCGGATTTTAATACAGTTAAGAGGAGAAAAAGATGCAACCTAAGATTGAACGTACGGCGTTGAGATATAGCCCGATTGAAATTAATAAGGGCCAAAATCTTCTGCGTCATGCCGAAGACTATCCGCGTCTCATTGATGGTATTAATGAAACTTTGCAAAATGCCATTGACGAAAACGCAAGGACGATCTGGATCTATGTCGATTACCGAAAGCGCATACTGACGGTACAGGATAACGGTGATGGCGCCTCAATCGAAAAGTTTGATCGCACCCTGGTATCAGTGTGTGATGCTCTACAGCAGGTTACAAAAACGTCAAATAAATTAGGACGCTGGCGTATTGGTTTTTGGTGGTTTATGAACAAGTGCCAGCGAGCCTGGTTTACAAGTACCCCGTCAACAAGCGCTAAAGGGTATCACCAATATGAGTTTGACGTTCAGGCTATGATTCGACAGAAGGAATTAGAAATTCCCAACGGACCGGTGGCTAATATGCGGTATGTCGGTTTTGAGGGCGTACCTGGTAATCAAGATATCGTCGTGCCGTGGCGGTCCGAATTGCGAATCGAGGGTTTTACTTCCGACCCCTTTATCAATGAGCTGAGTGTCGCCATGATTGCTCAGGAAGCCCATGCGCACTTTGGCAAGACAATGCTCGACAAGAAAATAACGATTGAAGTCGAGATTATTGATGCCAAGGGTGTGAGCGAAAAACGTACTATCACGCCCCGAGATTTTGATGGGCAGCCTCTCGAGCTGTATAGTCGGGATGCTAAATACGCCGGTCATTTTACAGCTCGCATCTATGTCGCGAATAAAGAAAAGGGCAGACGCAATGGCCAGGTATACATTGCTGATCCCAGAAGCGATTATCGGATCGCGTTTAACGATTTTGTCAAAGCGATCCGTGGCTATGAGTGGCTCTCAGCCGAATGTATTACTGCTTTAATCGGCAGTGGTGTCTTTGAAGGCGAAATGACTGCTGATGCGATTAAGCTTTTTAAAAATCGCAAAGAGTTTCAAGGCGATAGAGCAATGCAGTCGTTCTGCGAAGCGATTAATACATGGTACTGCGATGTCGGACAGCGTTATGTGAACGATGCTCGCGAGGTTCAGAGGGAACAGCGATATCAGGATCTCGGTGTGCGCGTGTTGACTGCCGTGCGTGAATTGGTAAAACAAAACACGCGACTGCAGGAGTGTATTAAGAAGATCAAGTTTGGCAGCATCGGTCGCGGTCACACACAGTATGATAACAGTCGACGTACACAGGAGCAGGGTTCTTTGGCGGCTACGCCGGGCATATTGCGTCGTCATAGTGTCGCAACTGTTTCCAAACCACCCTCAAGACCAGCGAAAAAGTCACAGGAAGAGACGCCCGACTATGAGGAGGCTGTTTCATCGGGAGCATCTGAGAGTGCACCCAAAAAGAATCAGCAGGCATATACGGTTGCCGGCCCCGAAGGCAAGCCGCGCAAAATCGTTCGTGATGAGAGTCTGGGCATCCAACTAGCTTACGCTATGAAAGCCAGCTCTCGGAATTTGTATGATTTCGATACCAAGACTGGTCTATTGACATTCAATGTTCTTCATGAGCACTGGATTGAATGCGAACCGGATGACTATGCGTTGATGCGTTTGCAGGAATATGTGGCTGTTGAGGCATTGGTGCTGCAGTCCCTACCACCCGAATGGCATGCGGTGTGTACTGAAGGATTTAAGGAATTCCTTAAGCCGTATGTCTTCATGCTCCTCAATGCTGATCGCTTGACTGGCCGCAAAGCGACCAAAAAAAGCGACAGCAAAATAAAATCATAAAATAAAAGCCCGTTAAAGGGCTTGTT
>CAZHOA010000079.1:0-3460 GCA_964534385.1 uncultured Candidatus Saccharibacteria bacterium
CGATCTTAAAATAGCTTATGCTACCCTTGTTGGCATTGATATACAGCAAGGTGCAGAGCGCTATGGCGCAATTGCTGGTACAACTGAATATCCGGACATGAGTCGGGCATATGCGATGCTTGTAATCGCCGACCAGTTTGATGGTATCCAAGATAAAAATTTACTGAAACCCTTTTTCAATGATCAAGAATTCGCCAGTAAAGATAAATCTGTACTCATCGCAGATCTATACAAACGAATCTACGATATGCACCCGTTTGGTTTGGCGGCAGGCAAGCTGGGTATAGCATATTTATTTAAAGTTCGAAAAGACAATGCCATTTCAGACAGTGACTATGCGGTGGTTATAAAATATGCCGATGATATAGATAGAAATCTAGTGGAACTTGAAACATCCGATGCGTTCAAAAGATTTATTCCTGTGACATTATTGATTAAAGCAAATATGTTCCGGTTAATTGAAGGCGTGGGAAGGCCGGTTAGCGAGCCAGTTGATAATATCTATCGTCGTGCTATTGCTCGTGCTCGTATATTGCGTATTTTTTCTACTGAACAGTTCAGTATTCTTTTCTACGCGGATTATCTTGCCAAGAAAAATGAAAAAGATCAAGTTATTAAACTCCTTGATACTTTGTCAACTTCTTTATCGAGTAGTGTGGTAAAAAACTTTTTGCGATCAAAAGATTCGATGCTAAATCGGCTTCCAAATTTGTATAAACTGCAACAAAATGACCCCGACGTTCAAGCTGCATACAAGCGATTGATTTCGTAATGCCACTAGGTTTTTATTCACGAAAGCGCAATCTTATATATTATAGAAAGAACAGGCTCACGCAGTGAAAAATTACCCTGTGAAATTTCATGTGAGAGATTTTTTGAGAAAATCCGCGCGCTACCTTGTTCCAAAAGATTTGCAATTTCTATCTCAATCAATTCACCGAGTTTCTCACGCGAAACCGGTTTTTTTGTTTTAGAGATTGTATTGGTCAAATAACCGTCCCGTATTGCCGTGAGAAGTCCGGGGGGGCGATTAACAGTCGAGAACGTATACACAAGATCTTCGGCCTTCTCGCCGATAATTTTTTTTATTTGTTCGCGGTTGGAATGGGGGACACTTCGATGTTGGAAAATTGTTGTTCCGTATATGCTATGAAAAAGTCCGGCGGAACAAACATGCTCTTGGGCGCCCCATGACGCAAGATAATTATATGTGCCGGTAAGATGGTCATAAAGCGTTCCTCTCTGATGTGGTATCTTATCGCTGTCTAGTTTTTTTAGGAATGCTCTATACTCCGGGTTCATAATTAATTGATTTCACCTCTCTCTGTCATTCCCGCGGAAGCGGGAATCCAGGTTCTTTTCTCCAGAATAAGGAATGTCTGGATTCCCGATCAAGTCGGGAATGACAGAGGGGAATTTTGAGATAGGATTCAGACATTATTTTATATAAATCTCCGATGTCGGCATGAGATGTTCTTCTCCGGTGCCCAGTGTTAAGCCGGGTGTAAGACGCACATGTCTAGTTTGGGGTGAAAGCCATGATATAGCCCACTGAAACTCATCTTCGCAAAATGGGGCGGGTTGTATGTACTCATAGCGATTTTTCCATATGCTATGGTTATAGATGCCAATGAGTGATGCGGCTTTGGGAGCAACTATTTTTGCGATCTCCGCCGCTTCCGTTGGGGTAAAGATACCCGCCGGCATAATCAGGCGCTCATTGTTTTTTTCCACCCGCTGGCTATGCCCGCCGGCACTAAGAAATAAAAAAGATGGCGAAAGTCCCTTCAATTTTTCCCACACGGGATCTGGTTTTCGCAGAAACTGATCTTTATTGAATCTTCCGTCAGCAATATGAAGTACCGCGCCCGAAGGAGAGGTGATATGCCATGCCGTATGGTAGGGTACCGTGTGCTCTTTTGCTTCAATAGAGAACGGGCCTACGGCAAACGTATCTCTGGGTGCCGCTGCAACCTTATCAACATCACCGGGAAGCTTCGCGCGTATATTTTCTTCCATTGTTTGGCTTGGGGTCGGAAAAAAGATTCTTATTTTCTTTCCTTTTGAAAGAGAATTTTCGCACAATGCTCGAATATCTTTTGCAGATGAATGATGCGGATGAAAATGAGAAATAAAGATAGCATCAGGGGCATAGCGCTCCACGGAATCGGTGCTTTGAGGAATTTGAAAATCAATGGTCTTAAAACCTCCGCCGATGCTCTCAATAATGGGCCGTTCAATCGTGCTATCAGAAAACCAGGGATCAAGAAATATCGAATACCCCTCTTCTTCTATATATAATCCCGCATGTGCGATGAAGCGGACAAGCATATATCGGCATCTTACATCACGTCATATAATGTGACAAGAAGATGCAGAAGATCATTCTTTAAAGAAAAACTAAAAAACGCCGAAAAGTGCAATGCACTTTTCGGCGTTGTGTCCTGTTCGTAAAAAGATTGAAAACTACCTCTCGGCAACTCGTTCGTTACCAGAAGTATAACTCTCGAGTTCGTAGGATCGCTGGCCCCAATCCTTTATTACGGATTGGTACTTTACGATCCTTTTTGCTTGAGGCGAGTACCAGTAGACTTCATTTTGTTCATATCCGTTGCTCTGGCTCATGATATAGCTTTCCGCTTGGAGTCGGCACGTTGCCACAGCTTGACCCGCAATGGTTATAGTCTCTGGACCTATCACGTTTACGGTGATTTTTCGGGTCCTCATCCCCGTATACTGCCCCGATGCGTTCATGGACTCGAACTGGAATGTCTCATTCCAACTCTTCCCCTTAAATAGGGGAAAGCGCAACAATGGTTTTTCATCACCCTTAAAGGTGCTCTTGCCACCGAAGTCAATAATATCTTTTAGGTTGCCATCAGGCGAGAGGTAGACATATTGGGTATAAGACGTCCTCAAGTTAATGTGTTTATGCACGCTCAATCCTTTGTCATATCTCTCGAATTCGGATTTCCATATTCCAGAAGTATCATTGAAGACCCAAGTATCTCCGACCACGAATTGCGCCCGCAGCACGGGGCTTTCCTTCGTGCAGACTTCCTGGGCGCCTGCCTGCCAAGCGAACATACTCAACATCACGGCCATCACAACTAATGCCAATCTAATTTTACTCATACCCACCTCGTTTTTTCTGAAAAGTTCTTATTGTAAAGATGCAACCTATGAAACCAGTATATACCATTAGATGACATCTTGTCAAGTTTCATTTAATATAGGCATATAGCATTACGTTGATGCTAGATACATGCCAAAACCGCAATTTTTGCAACGGAAATACTTTTAAAATTTTCTTTTCACTACCGCTTTCCAAAGAAGCACGCATAAAGTAATAATCCATACCCCCCACCAGAAGTATTCGAAATACTGGATGTGAGCGAACATCCACATCTGCAGCTGTGTAAAGACAACCTCCGGATTTCCTTTGGTGCTATGGAGCGTG
>CAZHOA010000080.1:0-2052 GCA_964534385.1 uncultured Candidatus Saccharibacteria bacterium
CTCGACAAAGAAGCCATAACCAGCTACACGGTACTAAAAAGATTCCAAGAGTATACATTGGTCGAGGTGCACCCTCTGACGGGCCGCACTCATCAAATCAGGGTGCATCTACAGGCCATCGGTCATCCAATAATATGCGATCCCCAATATGCACCCAAGAGAGCATGCCCGACAAATCTCGGCCGTCTTTTTCTGCACGCCACGGCGATACAATTCACAACACCGCATGGCCAAGCACTCTCCATCGAATGCGATCTTGCACCGGAATTACAAAGTTTTTTAAAGACACTGGTTTGAGGCCTATACGGGCCGAAACGACACTTTGATGATTAATGAGCCTGAGCTCATTAATCGAAACTTGCTAAAAATATGCTTTTGCGATACCATAGTTCCATATGGATTCCGTCGATATTTTTAATACAAAATCAACCCGGACACTACCGAACTTGCGCCCCGGCTTGACCATCAAGATCCACCAGAGAATCAAAGAAGGCACCAAAACCCGCACTCAAATCTTTGAGGGTATTGTTATCGCGCACAAGCACGGCACCGGTCCGAACGGTACCATTACCGTTCGCAAGATCGCCCATGGCGTCGGCGTTGAGCGCATCTTCCCCCTCCACTTGCCCACGGTTGAAAAATTCGAAATCGTTCGCGCCAACAAAGTCCGCCGCGCCAAACTCTACTATCTCCGCCGCAAAACCGCCCGCGAAACCAAGCGCAAGATCAAAGCGATTAGTCTACCGACCAGCACGGCTCCGTCGATCGAGCATACTTCAGCTCAGAATTAGTTTAACTATACCTGCGATAATTGCTTTTTAAGCTACCTTTCAATTGGTATACGCTTTGACCTTGATGTAAAATGGATAGATGCCAGGTCTTCTACCAAAAGCAAAGGTAACAATACAATGGTCACCCAACTTTGCCTACGCAATTGGACTCATAACGACGGACGGCAATCTTTCGTCCGACAGAAGACACATAAACTTTACATCAAAAGATTTAGAGCTTGTTCGCATCTATAGATATTGTTTGGGTATCGATAATAAAATAGGAAAGAAGGCAAGGAGTAATGAAGAAATTAAGAAATATTTTTGCGTACAGTTTGGAGATGTTCTTTTTTATCAATTTTTACGCACTATTGGATTAACGCCCAGAAAATCAAAGACGCTTGGCGCCATTGCAATACCTGATGAATACTTTTTTGATTTTCTGCGAGGTCACTTTGATGGCGATGGCACCTTTTATTCTTATCTAGATCCGAGATGGAAATCCAGTTACATGTTTTATACCGTCTTTATATCAGCCAGCAAAGAACATATACATTGGCTACAGGCTACGATATTTAGATTTTTAGGCATACAGGGACACATAACAAAGCCCCGGCTACAAGTTTGTTATCAGTTACGCTATGCAAAGCATGATTCATTGAAATTATTGCCAGCAATGTACAGATCGCGGGATGTACCCTGCCTTCAGAGAAAAAAGTTGAAAATTCAAAAGGTTTTATCTATAATTAAGCCTGTATCATAATCGCGCGGGTGCTGAAACCGGTAGACAGGCTGGCTTGAGGTGCCAGTGTCCGCAAGGACGTGGAGGTTCGAGTCCTCTCCCGCGCACCAACGCTAACCTTAATTTTATGGAAAATCAACCCATCAATACGCAGAGCAAGAAACAAGCTCGTCATTCGAGTAGTTTAATTATTACAGTTTTGGTCATAACCCTAATAGTCTCTTGCTTTGGATTTCTGGATACCCATCATGTACGAGCTATAAATCTATATTCTGAGCTCCCCACTCCTACTACAACGGCCAGTCCTTATCAATTACAGAGTAAATTTTTAAAAGATGACGTAACAGCACAAGGGATCGTCACTGGCAACATAGATTCTGTCGATATGCGAACATCGGCGTTATTCTATGGACAGACTAACCTTACGAGCACTAACACCTTCGCTTTCCGCTTTATGAGTGCCTTGCGCATGCTCGGTTATATCATTCCTCAAAACGTCACTGGAGGGGAGTATCCCGGTATTATACTTTTAAATCGCTT
>CAZHOA010000080.1:2152-3442 GCA_964534385.1 uncultured Candidatus Saccharibacteria bacterium
TATTTTGAAGACTTCTTCTCCAATCAGCAACGAGGTGACTTTGACGGTAGCGACTTAACCAGCTACAAAATCTGCGATGCCTTTCTGTATACCGAGATTAGCGATAAGTGCATCCCCAGCACCAAAATCTATAGTCTTGTTAACGATGACTTCGCTGACGCGGATGTGACACTGCACGAGTATGCCCATTTCATTGACAAGAACATTTATGTTCAAGGCCTCATTAATACAAGTAGCTTCTACGATATAAGCTACGACACTTCTCGGCCAGTGTATGGCGGTTACGGCGTCAACTACCCTTTGCGGCGAGGAGATGCCGCCAAAACAACAGAATTTGTTAGCGGCTATGCCGTTGGCTATCTATTTGATCCCGTACAGGGAGCATACTCGCCCTATGAAGATTTCGCCGAATCATTCGATATGTACGTTAGTCAGGGAGTTGTGTTCAGAAAATTAGCAGAGTCGATGCCGATACTACGTCAGAAATATGACTGGTTGAAATCGAATGTGTTTAATAATGTAGAATACAATAGCGGCACTACCGATAGCATAACGTATCTCCAAAAAGCTTTTAACCGGAACACGGCCCCGTACCTTAGAGACTATGCTGCTGTTCTGCCAAACTTTGTTTGGAATTATCAATTTAAGAACGGCTCGGTAAGTTTCCCACCATCAGCTATACAACCTTAAATGTGCATAGATTCTTGACGCCTTTTCAGGAAAATATTTAGGCTATATAGTACAAAATCATGGCGACAATAGAAAAAACCATAACGAAAGCGTCAGAGGAGTCCGAGCAGCTTGACGTGGATCAGATCATCAAAACTGAAATCGTTGAGCCGATTGAGGATATTTTACACGCAACGTACAAAGATATGGGGCTTTATGGCGACGCTAAACGCGGCCGAGCATTGTTTTTGGCTCGCACAGTTTTTAAAAAAGTACTTGCGCAATTGCGGGATCAGGCGCCAGATGCTGATCTCAACGACAAGGAACGGGATGTACTCCTAGAATTTCCTGACGCAGTGACAGCGATTACTGAAGTTATCAGTCCGACCAATATAAGTAGAATTTTAGTCAAGGTGAGGTCAACCGATACTCTGAATTTACGCAGTATATTACTCAAGCAAGCTGTTAAATATTTTGGGCTGTCTGGCCGATAAGCTCTATTGTGTATCTTGCAATCCAGAGAAAACTCATATATCTTAGTAGGGCATTTTATAGTAAGGTTATTAATATGCCGGGCGGTTAGCTCAGTTGGTAGAGCGCGTCATTGACGTTGACGATGTC
>CAZHOA010000081.1:0-3417 GCA_964534385.1 uncultured Candidatus Saccharibacteria bacterium
GGGGCGCTATAGGCTAATCAATATCATCGATATTGATGCCTTTGGCTTTGAGCTTTTCGGCGATCACCCTACGCTCATATTCTCGTCCCTTCTCAAAGATCTGGGTGAGGATATGTTCGAGTTGAGTGCCGATCGAAGGTGGGTTGCCTAGATTTATGAAGCAGAGTGAATGCAAAGTGTCGCTGGCATGTTCCGCTTCCTCTTGATCGCCGTTACCCATATAACCCGTATACGAATTATCAACTTTGGGGATATATGTGTAGTCGAATATCAGCTGCTCGTCTCCGTCTTCGGTTATCTCGCAGCCCTTCTCTAGATCTTCAGTTGTTTTGAAATCGTGGATAGTAACGGTAACTCTCCCATTGGGATTGTGTCTCGACTTTGATCCGAATGCTCTGAATGGCATATTATGTTCTTCTCCTTTTTGTTTTGATTGTGTGCTCGCAATTCTTGCATGCCTTGAGAATTTTGCTATTTTTCTCGTCCATCGCATATGTCAAGTGCGTGTAGGTGTTGCGCAGATCAGCCTTGGTAAGGTCACAGCCCGTCATAGCGGTCTGTGACAAGTCGGTGCGATAGAAGCATGCACCGGTGAAATCAGTGCGGGTTGCATCGGCAACCAAGAGCGATGCTAGTCGCAAATTGACTTCCTGCCACTGGGCTGAACGGATTTTTGCATAATCCAGCAGCGAACGGGCAAACTCTGTCCTGTGGGCAGTTGAGTAGTCAAAGTTTGCCTCGGTGAATATGCTTGCTTCCCAGTGTGATTCGCTGAGGTCACATAGTTCGAAATCGGCATGCTGGCACCAGGATTTATTGATATACGAGTGCTTCATCACTGCCCTGATGAACTTTGCATCTCGCAGATCACAGGTTTTAAACCGGGTATGGCTCATGCTGGCATCGTTGAATGACGTGCCATGGAACCGACAATCAGCAAACCATGTATATGCAAGGTTTGCCCCATCAAGTTTGCAGCCTGATAGATCAAGTCCGCTGATAACCTCAGCGCTGTTTAAACCGCTCAGGTCGATGCCTCGTAGGTCAATCCGATTGTTGGGCATTGTACGAAAAATCCGTCGGATTCTTGTTCTGGGGTTGTTGAGGCGGTATTGGTTAAACTCCGCAACTCGACCTACTACCGTATCAAGGTCGAGATTATAGAAGTCGAATGTGGTTGCCGTTGCTGTATTCATGAAACCTCCATTTGATTGTTAATTTGCAAAACTATCCTCGAAACTCACAATGTCCTACGAGCTTTGAGGATAGAGAGGGGGTGGTAAATAACCCACTAAGCCTATATAATAGCACACTAAAATATTTTGTCAATATTTTTCAACTCCGTATATTCTAGTATGTTGAATACTATGATAGAAAAATTCGAATTGCACGTTCATCACGACACAAAGGAAACCAATGAAGAAGCAGCACACCTGAATATCGAATCGCTCTCCATACCTTGTTATAGAAAAGAATTTTATTATTCCGACACAATTCAGAAAGAGACTAACATTAGAGGCTACAAACGCATTAAAATACCTTGGGAAAATTTGACCGGGGTATTTCGCCACCTGTTAAACGATAACAGCTTGGAAATTCAAGGCAGAAAAGACATTAAGAAAATTGCCCAAAAGCTAAGGGAGCACATGCCGAAATATACCAAGGAGACTGCCGATGATTACAAGGCCCGGACCGGCGATCAATTAAGCAGCTTTGGTTATAACGAAGTCGATGAAGTAATGCAAAAAATTTTTTCGAGTTTTTCAAATAATGAATTTCCAAAGAAAACTATCAACCATGTTTTTGAAGGATATACTGCACAGTGGGGTGCCTATGAACAATTTTTAAATGATAAGATATTTTTACAAAAAATTTTACATTTTGATTCTCTTCGTGGACGCAAAATGATGGAGCCACCGCGTAATGAGATAGAGAACCTGTTCGTTTTTGTAAATAAAGAAACTGGTCTCATAGATCAATCCATTAGACTCCGAGACGACGAGAAGTATCAGTCATTCAGTATGCGTGATATGGTAATATGTTTGCCTAAAGATTTTTCTTTGCTAGATAAGAATCTAACTGCGATTAACACTGTTGGCGGATTGAACGTAACTAGCGGTAAGGTGTGGGGTCATGTTGATTTCGGTGGTGATCCCCAGCCCATCTTTGGTTTTGATCCCAATGAGCAATTGTTGCAAGAATATTTTGTTGAAGTCCTTTCGCGTTACGAAAAACTAAAAAAGCAATCTACAGATATAGCCTTTGACCTTGTTGCTAGTTCTAATTTTATGTTAGAGAATAATGCGAGTAATTTTCGATTCGATTATCAAAAGTTTATACAAAGCACATTTCCCGACGAATACAAGAAGATTATTCGTAATCATCCATTTATACCGATATTACTCAATAGCAATGTTCCTGATCTACGATGGGGACATGCCAAATATGCAGTGATCCCGGGTGAGAATCTGAACCTCATAAAATTAGAGCATGTTTAGTCACGACGTTATCTCGAATAGTTCGAAGTTAGTACTACAATACAACGGCATTTTGCCTTGCCGCTGGCACAGCGACCGGTTTAGCTCGTCGATTGATTATTGTACACAGCCCCTTGATTCTCTTCTTAAAACCTGCTACTATAGAAATACTAAACGTGAGGCGGACATTTCGTATGTCCGCCTCGTTTTATTTTTCCTCAAGTTTAATAAATTTCTCAAGTCTTACGAAATCCCTTAGTTTTGCACCAGCAATCGGATCTTTTTCATTGCTTCGGCTATGCGCCGACGAGTTTCAACTCTCTCTGGGTTGTCAGGTTGTTTGTCTGCATCCTGAGCGTTATCTGGCAGCCATTCGCTCAGCACTGTTCCCAGATAGTTGGGGTCAGTAAATCCGGCATCGACGTATATCATAGTCTTCTCAAGATTGGTTCGGTGTTTCAGTTCCTGATTGTCTTGAGCTTGTATCTCTTCCTGTGCTTGCCACTGTTCTGAGAGCTCGTTTGCTGCCTGTACGTTTGGATCTGTGGGATCTAGATCATCAGGATTGGTGAAGCCCTGGTCAACGAATTGCTTATAGGCATTGACGACCTGTTCCCTCGTTATTTTTTCTGATTCTGGCGATGGTAATGATTCTTGCATAGTTCAATTATAGGGTAATTAAGAGAAATGTATCAAGGCAGTTCGGCCTTCCAAATGCATAATTCTCTTGTCGCTTTCGCTCGTCTTGGCGGATTTCATCACGCCGAAGCCGAGCTTCAGCGAGGCGAAGGCGGGCACGATCTCCGCAACTTTGAACCGAAGAAATGGCTTAAGTTCGAAGATATTGATAAAAGCATACAGGAATTGAGAGCTATCTACAAAGTTAACCCTGAATGGTTTGAGGTACCGCACCCAAAATCGACCAAGGGGAGGAACGAAG
>CAZHOA010000082.1:0-3411 GCA_964534385.1 uncultured Candidatus Saccharibacteria bacterium
ACCTGACTTGATAGCGCAACAGGAGCTTGATTTATGTAATTCAAGATTGTAACTTTCGCGGCGGCAAAAACTGAATCAGATTTACCATCACTCACGATGAGAAATGCGTTATAGGTACCGGCCTTCTGATAGGTGTGTGCTATGACGGACTGGTTTACTATCTGAGTTGGCGTACCATCACCGAATGTCCAGCGATAACTCAATACATCACCGTCGAGATCATACGAACGCGAACCATCAAGTAGTATAGACTGGCCAGTATAACCGGAATATGCTGAATTCAGCACGGCGACAGGCGGATGATTCACCGGTGCCGCGGCACCCTTCACCTGAACGTCATCAATATACCACCCCTCAAAAGCGTTATTCCATTCGTCGATCGTGTCAAACACAAAGCTGATTTCAATTTTTGTACCATCAAACTGAGAAAGATCTATCGTTTCTTTTTGCCATTGGCCATTCGTAGTCGTTTTAGCCCATAGCTGGGTCCAACCAATGCGATCAAGTCGTCTCACGAGGATCTTACCCTCATCAGCTGGTGGAAAATTCTCAGTGGCAAGATAATGCCAAAATACGAGTTCGCTATTTTTTAAACCGTTCAAATCAATTGTTGGGGAGTACAGACTGCCGGCATTGGGTTGTCCGCCCGTATCATAGTTGCCTTTTATTTCGTCCCCGTAATACCACGCGGTCACTGAACTCAGAGCTCGTCGCTGACTTTGATGCCATAAGCCATCAGCATACCAACCATTTTCGCCCTGTTCCATATCATCGGAAAAAACAATAATCGCATCAGCCGTAGTCACACTGATGCTATTTGACAGCAATGAGCTATTACCGACATTATCAATAGTTTTGATGGCGATATAGTATTGTGTTGAGGGATCAAGGTTGGTAATTTTAAATCGTTCAACCGTACCAGTGATGCCAGGTTTGCCGATCGTCATAACAGGTACTGCCTGATTAAAGTTAGCCTCAGTAATCGGACTAGTGGAATACCGAAGATCATAACGAGCAGCTTGACCTTGAATACCATCATCACCGACCGCGGTCCATTGGAGAGTAACGGCACTCTGACTTGTATCGACTGAGACTAGGTCAGTAATTGTGGCCGGCGGCACAGAATCATTGTCAAACATATTATAAACATCGAGTCGGCCGCCTGAACGCACCATACCAACAAGGTTGCTCACAATATCGGAATCTTGGATAACGATATTTTTGACTTGAGCAGAGCTTAATTCGGGATGTGCTGACCATAATAACGCCGTTGCTCCGGCAATATGCGGTGTCGCCATCGAGGTACCACTCAGATAACCATACCCCGAAGTCGAGCATAGCGGACATGAACCTTTTGGTAGCGTTGAATAGATAGCAACGCCAGGTGCGGCGACATCGACTGACTGCAAGCCATAATTTGAAAAGGGCGCCAAAGCATCATGGTCATCAGTAGCGGCAACAGAGATAATAGTATCGATGGGATATGATGCTGGGTAAAAAGCATTCGTATCAATATCAGTACCGTTATTACCCGCTGCAGCGACAAACAGTGAATTGGCATCGCCGGCGGCCTGGATTGCATCAGCTAACGCTTGCGAGTAACCACCGCCACCCCAGCTATTGTTAGTAACCTTAAAACCCATGAGGGCACCATATTGAATAGCCTTAATTGCATTCTCTGTCGTACCCGAACCATCTTTATCGAGAAATTTCAGAGCTGCCATTTTAATATTCCAATTAATACCCGCGACACCTATGGCATTATTCCCTACTGCGCCAATTGTACCTGCGACATGAGTGCCATGACCAAAATCGTCCATCGGATCGTTCGTATTATTCACAAAATTCCAGCCATGGACATCATCGACAAAGCCATTATGGTCATCATCAATGCCATTGCCAGGAATTTCGCCAGGATTGGTCCATATATTGGCCGCCAAGTCTTCATGAGTATAGTCAATGCCGGTATCGATAACGCCGACGACGACGTTTGAATCATGCTGACTATCCCAAGCCTGGACTGCTCTCACATCAGCACCCGGTATGCCACCAGTTTGGCCTGTATTCTGCAAATTCCATAATTTCGAGAAAGCCGGATCATTAGGGGTGGCAGTAGTATGCAAAATATAGTTTGGCTCAGCGTATGCAATCGCCGGATCGTTGCGTAATTGTTTTAAAACCTTGGCAAAATCTGCATCCGGGGATAAGGTCACTACATGCAACCGAGATTGTAACGCGTTAAAGCGATCAAGGTCTTTTGTATGAGACAACCATTGAGTCTGTATCGGTTTTAGAATCGGCCGCGATGATACAAAAGAGTACTGCGATCCTGACAAGATTGAACTAGGAGCATTGTCTTTGAGTTTAATTATAATCTGACCCGGCACATAGTCAGCACGTTGAAGGTGCGTAGTAGCGGCATCAACATAATGAGGTACTAGGAGATTAACAGAATACAGCACAGCCAACGTAAAGATACCGCGTAGAACTTTTTTGTGTAATGTCATGATGGATACTGTATCAGAAAGCTGGTCATTGTTAAAGCACGCTATAGTGAACGATGTATTGTTTTAATTTTTCGTAATCGCAGGACAGTATCTCGGAGAATAGGTAAGGCATAGTCCAGATCTTTTTTGGTTGTCTGACGGCCCAACGTTATGCGGATACTGCCTTTCTCAAATTCCGGTGCTAGGTCCAAAGATCTCAGGACATGTGAAGACTCTACGGTATGCGCGGTACAGGCGGCGCCGGTTGATACAGCGATACCCTTTTGATCAAGCGCCGCGACAAGAATCTCGCCATCAATACCGGCAAATGACATATTGATATTATTTGGTAATCGCACGGTGGCATCGCCGTTTAATTGAGCATCAGCGATATTATTCAATATCCACTGTATACAATAGTCACGCAAATATTTTAAACGTTGTGATTCCTTAGTTCTGATACGTTCGGCTAATGTAAGCGCCTGAGCAAAACCAAAGCAGCCTGATACGTTCTCAGTTCCGGCGCGCAAACCCTTCTCTTGACCACCGCCGAACATAATGGGTTCCAAGGCAATATCAGCCCGCTTTATAAGACAACCAACGCCTGCAGGACCATATATTTTAGAACTATTAAGCGTCATGAGATCGACGCCAAGCTTTGGTATATCGAGTAACAGTGATCCGGCCGCCTGACAAGCATCTGTGTGAAAAAAGATGTTCTGATGTTGATGTTCATGTTTAAAACGCTGGATTATACGCCCAATGTCAGCGATCGGCTGTATCGTCCCTATTTCGTTATTGGCGTACATTATGGAGACGAGTATCGAATCATTACGTAATGCTTTTTGGATATCATGTGGATCAATAATCCCGTTTTTATATGGCTTAATAATGGTCAATGCGATACCCTGGTTCTGTTCCAGAT
>CAZHOA010000083.1:0-3345 GCA_964534385.1 uncultured Candidatus Saccharibacteria bacterium
TTTTGTCATTCTCCGCAAGATTCAACGTTTCATTATGACATCAGCGCCGGTCGGTCATCAGATACCTCAGGCGGCCGCGCCGGTTGTACAACGACAAACGTACAATGATGAATGGCAGCAGATACAGAGCTATGTTAATTCAACCAGTGAATCCGAGTGGAAAATCGCCTTGATTGAGGGAGACAAGATTACTGATGCAGCTCTGAAGTCGCTCGGTTTTCCGGGTGAGACCATGGGTGAGCGCTTGTTGTCTATTCAGCCTTCGCAATTAAAATCCTTGGGTGATATTTGGGATGCCCATAAACTTCGCAATATTCTTGTGCATGATTTGACGGTTACCGTTTCGCACGAACGGATTGTGCAGGCGGTCAAGGGATTCGAACGCGGTTTGCGCGAGCTGGGCGTTTTGACGTTATAGCCTAGCGACCAACCCCATATTCAACTCGAACTCCTCAGTTTTGACTGCGAGTCTTTGGAAATTTCCTCTTAATAAAAAACTGCTCGGGGGCAGTTATTTTGAGAATATATCGTCATCGATATATTCGGGCCAGTCAACGAAACACTCGTCGACAATGGCCTCATCGAAGTAGATCGGTCGACCATGCTTTGCCAGAAATCTCTCAGTGCATGACATACCCGAATAATTGCGCGGCGGTATGCAGAATGCCATATCCTCGTCTTTATTGTTATATACCTTTTCGTTATTTGAGAACTTGCGTCCGCAGTAGGCGCAATGGGATTTATTTGTGTGTAAGACAGCCATAGGGTTACTCCTATCGTGAATGTTGCCTCAGCGGTCAGCTTTTTAACATGTGCTATTATGAAAATAATATATACACAGATTGATGGTATTGTAAAGGTGCTGAGCTTGCCAGGCTTGAGTCTAATGGTCGACCCTTTATAGCATACAGCTTGTTTAATTCGTATAATAATGTATATTTGTAGTGTGGGCTATACAGAGATCGCGGGGTGGAGCAATGGTAGCTCGTTGGGCTCATAACCCAAAGGTTCCGGGTTCAAGTCCCGGCCCCGCAACAAGGAGCGAAGGCGACGCAGTGCCCAAGGCCAGTAGGCTGGGGTACAGAGACGAAAAAGAAGGCACTGAACTGCCTTCTTTTCTTTTGGTTATGCCACTCTCGAGAGGGCATAACCTAACTCAATTCCTCTGGCTCAATTTCCGTATCATTGATAATGCTTGAGAGAATTTTTGGATGTAAGATTTTATTATCATGAAATGGCACTGTTGTCCTCTTGCCTTCCGAATTTCTGTAAATTTTATGACTGCCACTTTGTCGAACCAATTTAAAACCACGCTTTTCCAAGATTGCAATAATTTGCTTTGCGGTTAATCTTGGTAGGCGCGGCATTTTAAAGCGTTATGTGTACAGTAGACAAACTAACCGACTTCGTTGTTGGGATTTCTTCTTTCTTGGCTATTCTGTCTTGAAGATGTAGATTTATTGCATCTTTAATATTAGAGACTACCTCTTCGTAAGTATTACCCTGACTATAACAACCCTGTAATTCTGGGCAGGTAGCAAAATAGCCATCGTCATCTTGCTCAATAATGATAGGAAAATCATACTTTTTCATAGACTTATGGTAGCACAAATAAGTTAAAAATCAAATGAGCTCAAGCATGGACCGAAAGATCTTCTCAACTTTATGTTTTTATGAACCCGGGCTGCGCGTGAGAATCGAAGTTTATGCAAGGCGCTCGACAGGGCGTTTTCGTATTTTTCTGCCACGGGCTTGCTTTTTTATAAAATTATGTTACAATATGATTCGTAGGTAAAGTGCCTATCCTTAACAACAAAAATAGCAGAGGGCAGGGATCTATGGCAATACATTTGACTTCTGGCGTCTTCATAGGCGCATTTGTGGGGTTGGCTCTTGCGCTCATAATCAGTCTGATTGATGGGATCGCATCCAACTTTATCTCTATGGGCGGCCTTGGGTCTGTTGGAGAGAAATTAACACTCCGTTCGTTTCTCGCCAACTTCGTAAAACCAGCAATTTTCCTGTCTATCATAGGTGCTGTTATAGCACTTGTGATCGTGAATTGGTAGAAGATCAATTTGATTTAAGCAACACACCGCAAGTAGCATGAGCGAACGCGGTTTTCTTTTTGGGCATGAATTAATCGATCGATCTAAAATCACAGATACTGTTGAGCCTGATGAATAATGCCTTCTCGAAGACCGTCGGCGATTGTAGGCAACCGTGGTATCCGAATGGATTTGCAAAATAATATTTGTGTGTTATAATATACAAAGCTAATTTTAAAACACCAAAGGAGAAAATCCTATATGGCAAAAAGATTGTTTAAGATCAACGCTAATCCGGTGATCTATGCCCTAGAAGTCAGTGGTCATGGATCTAGGTTGAAGAGAGATGGCGCTCTGATGACAAAAGACGACGCCTTAGAACAGGCGAAAGACTGGGAAAGTTTCGCCGACACGATCGGTGGAACATCTCGGGTGACGAATATATTCACCGGACAGGTCGTGTATCATTATGGTCAAGAATTTCCTGAAAGCACGACGTGATCTTTGATGAAAACGCTAAACTTATTACTGTTTGGAAGGATACGATTGAAATGAAAATTGTAACCAGTATCAAACGTCACGATGGCAATAGCATAGATCCGGATGATGCCTACCGATACAAACTCGATAGGGATAGTAAATATACATTTCAGATTAGTTTATTTGCGGATTCAGATGATCAAGATCGCGGTAATCTTAGAGACCTTGCAGATAGTCACTATCGTATCGAAATTATGTCGCATCAGAGTATTATAGAGAATGGCTATTCGGTGAAGGATATTAGCCTTGATCAGCGAAAGCTCCCAACAATATCCCTGCTTCTATTACCGCGATTGTTAGGTACTTTTTACTTAACAATGAGGTTCTTGGATGAAGGCGAGATATTGTATAGGGATGTGTTGAAATTGGTTGTGCAAATGCCGTTACAGACTTAAAAATTGTTACGTCGATTATTTCATAGGAGGATTCCTGAATGCAAAAGCTTGGAGATAAGATCATGGTGTGGACAAACCCGGATACTATTGAGGCACAGGCCAAACAGCAGATTCAGAATATTTCTGAACTGCCATTTATTTTTAAACACGTTGCCGTTATGCCCGATTGTCATTATGGTAGAGGCGCCACCGTCGGTTCAGTCATCGCAACCAAAGGGGCGATTATCCCAGCGGCTGTCGGCGTTGATATTGGCTGTGGTATGATCGCAGTCAGAACAAAATTCAATTCTCACGGTTTGCCTGAAAGTCTTGCCAACGTACGGGCTGGTATTCAGGAAAGAGTACCCCTTGGTGCTGGCGCT
>CAZHOA010000084.1:0-3271 GCA_964534385.1 uncultured Candidatus Saccharibacteria bacterium
TACGCAATGGACGCTAGTGTATTTATATAATCACGTACGAATTCGTTGTGTCAAAAAATACTCAAAGGGGTTATACGCCGGGCCTCCATTGCGTCTGATCTGACTGAAAAAAATAAAAGCGGCTGAATCAGGTATCGTAGGATAAAAGATTTAGCCGCTGTATATTGTGTTGGTGAGAACTATAGAACTAGGGTCGCGTGATGAGCGTCCATCTTTGTTCCGGTCGCAGCCATTGAAGCGAATCGTAAACATCACGCATTGTTACTCGTTCAAGATCATTGCCGGTTTCCGTAAGAGAGATGATACGCTGGTATTTGGCAAGATCGTCAAGCGCGCCACTGCAAACACCTCTGCCTGTTGGGTCGGTCATGAAATTGTTAGCGAGAGCTTGTCGCCTGGTCTGCTCAAACAAATCGTTACGATTTCCCATCAAAGGGATGCAGGCATCGATAACTTCCTCGATGCTGTCAATCGCCTTGAATGAAAGTGCGCCGCAGTTAATCGAGAATTCGTGGAAGTGTCGGAAGTTGTGTCGGTAGCTGTCAATTGCGTACGCCCAAGCGCGCGACTCTCGCACCTCGTCGTTCAATACCTTGTTCAGCATCTCCTGCAATATGCGTATTACCTGGCCGTTGATAGTGCCCGGAATCTTTGCAACGCTTCGATAGGCGCCAACCTCAATAGGTGCGGTGATGTGTTTTGATACTTCGAATACATGTCGAGTCTCTGAAGGCGGTGTAATATGAGTTGCTGCAGCTGGCAACGGTGTTCTCGTGCCTTGCTTATGTGCCATAAATTGACTTTCAGAAAGAAGCTCGACAAGTTCCGTAAGGTGCATGCCGCCTACGCCAACCACACTCATGTTCGCAGGTGTATAGTGGAAATCGTAGTGCGACTGTAGCTGACTTTGTGTGATTCGTCCGACCGATTCGGGATTGCCGAGCGGCCGAACAAACCTTTCAAGCCAGTAGCCGGCGTAGAGCGCCTTGTGTTCGCGCACATCCAGATCGAACTTAAATTTGAGCGGATAGTGGCGATGGAACTCGCCAATGATGACCTGGCGTTCGCGTTCGATTGATTGTTCGAGCTTGACCGCAAACAACATGTGGCCAAATAATGATAAAGCTCTTGCGAGTATTACTTTATTTACCGGCACAAAGAACTGGTAGCTCGTGTATGGATAGCCAGTTGTGCCGAGACTGGCCATCCCACCGCAGTCCTTGAAAAACGTATGTATATCCTCTTTCGGGATATCAGTGTTTTTTGAGACCAGGTGTTCAACGAAATGTGACAGACCTTCGAGTCCAATGGGATCGTGTTCGGCCCCACTGTGGATCAGAAATCCCATGGCTTCCCATGGGCGTCCTGGCCAGTGAGTCGCGTGTACCGTTAGGCCATTCGGCAGAGTTGCTGATTGGAATTCAGCATATGGGTCCCACATGGGAAGCCCTCCTTTTTATGTGTGGTTTAGAAAAGAGCCAATGCAGCTATATTTGAGCATACTAATGAAAAATTGTAAACTTTTACGCTTTTGTGGGCAAGGGGAGACTCGAACTCCCAATCCTTTCGGAACACGGTCCTAAGCCGTGCGCGTATACCAATTCCGCCACTTGCCCTGGATTTTAAAATATATATTTTTGTCAGCTGTAAGCAGAGCAATACACTGTTACGCATTTTTATATTTCTTGATGTATGTTGCTACTTCTTGTATCCTGTCATTCGGTACGATGATACCAACCAAGCGTATGGTGGCTTCATGAAAATAGCGACTGTTCTGTTGATCAAAGACATCTAGCTTGAGATCGGAAGCGATGTGGTTTGCTAGCTCCACCTGCCTTCTATACTCATCACTTTCGTCAAGATGCATATCTCCGCTTTCATCCAGCTCGATATCTTCCGATCGGAAGACAATTAATACTCGATTATCTCTAATCAAATACGAACTATCAAAATAATCCAAGTCTTTCTCTTGTAGTATTGGAAAATCAGGTAAGCCATATTCTGACAGGTTGCCCTCTTTTGTTAGTATATCGGCAAGAATGGCGTTTTTATCCTTGCCAATAGGATGTCCAGATTCTTGTAACTTCATATGAATTTCATGACGTTCTTTTTCTAGTTGTTTTAGTTCGAGACTTAACTCAGAATCAAAAACATTGTGCTCTCGTACATACCTTTCTTTCCTTTTAATCATAGTATGGATTCTATAGTATTGATTTAGTAATTTGTCATACGCCTTTGATTTTCTCATTTCAAGGCGATTCTTTTCTAGCCAGTTTTCATATGGCTGTACATTAAAATTTTTTTCAGGTTTGGTCATATCGTTTTTGGTTTAAACAAACGTCAATCTATGGGGAAACTAGTATTTTCACAAATCTTCGTTTCCCTATTTTTAAGATCATCGTTTGTTGCGGTATGAAATCTTGATCGGTGATTTTTGTGTCATGCTCATCGCGGACGGCGCCTTCCTTGATGAGGCGTCGCCAATCTGTTTTTGAGGCAATGATCTTCTCGCGTATCAGGACATCTACCAGTACCTGATCTGGTGCTAGTTTTAATTCTTGGATGGTATCCGGGACATTGCCTTCACGAAATGTCGAGTCGAATTGTTCTTCGGCTAGCTTTGCCTTCTCTTCACCATAAAATATCTTTACGATTTCAAAAGCCACTCTGGCCTTGGCCGATCGTGGTCCGTGGGCTATGATTTCCCCTATCTCAGCCAAGGGAACGCGGGTATTGTTTATGAAAAGCAGCTCTATCATCTCATCGGGCTGGGCCATGATGGCACCGAACATCTCCTCCGGCGGTGAAGACAGGAATACTCCCGTGCCTTTGCTCTTGGACATGAGCTCGTGAGTCTTTGGATTCTCCATCAGATTGAGTGCGATGATATATTTGTCTTTGTTCTTGAGGCGTTTCATGAGCGTGCGTCCGGCGAGTGCATTGAATATTTGGTCCGTGCCGCACAATTCCACATCGACATCCATGGCGACACTATCGTAGCCTTGCATCAATGGGTACAAAAATTCATGCAGATAAATCGGGACGTTATCGTTGAGACGCTTTTCAAACATATCTCGCTCGAGCATTTGCTGTACAGTAAACTGGGCCGCTAGGGACACGACATCTTTAAAAGATAATTTTGAAAGCCACTCGGCGTTAAACAGAATACGCGGCGGATTCTCATGGTCGTCAAAATTAAGCAGGGGTTTTATTTGAGCAAGCCAATCCTGAACGTTTGCTTTAATCTGCTGTTCGGTTAACTGAGGTCGTG
>CAZHOA010000085.1:0-3240 GCA_964534385.1 uncultured Candidatus Saccharibacteria bacterium
GCGAGACGCACGCTGTTGGGAACATGGCTAGTGCCAACCGAGCATCTATTTTACATCAATCCGGATCATCCGAAGCTAATATTGCGGGGGCTCTTCCCACTCATAATGAAAACAAAATCGGCCGCAACGATCCCTGTCCCTGCGGCAGCGGGAAGAAGTACAAGAAATGCCATGGGGTGTAGGGATAAAAAAGAGCCGCTGGGCGAACCATGCGGATTAATCGGGAAAGGCCTACCACGAAAATATTTCTCGAGCGTTGTTCCAGCGAAATGCGTATCCAATCCACTGATTCTCTCTGCGCGCAAATTCTGCGAAGCAGAGCTGAATCAGTAGGAAGGCCACCAGCTTTTGCAGGAACGAAGGGCGTTCTGGAATAGTGATGTCCTTCCCAGCTCCCCACTTGAAAACATCAAAAGGATGAACTGGTCCAGAAACAATCTTCACGCCGAGAAAAGAATGAGTTCTTTCGTGTCGATTTGCAGGATCGCTGTAGTATTCTTCCCAGTGATCGTGAATACGGTTAAGACTTTCGGCGCTGGGCCATATGTTGAAAAGCATGTTAGACTCCTTTTCTAAGGTTTTGGTGCTGATCACAACGGTATCATAAGTAGGTCGCCTTATCAAGTCACTACGTTATTGAGAAAAACGTCTTAAAATAAAGAAAGGCCCCCTGTGTTTGGTTATTGAAAAAGTAGAAATGCCACGGGGCTTGAAATTGTCTGACTGTACGTTACAATATGCATATGAATACAAAGCACGTCATTCCTATATCACAGGCTCAGAAAGAGATATTTTCTATTTCTGACCAAGTGCAACGGCCTGGTCAGTATTTCACATTAACTGAAGATGGCAAACCCAAAATGGTCGTTTTGTCAGCGTCAGAATTCCAATCACTAGTCGAGACTGTTGATGTGCTTCGGGCTCTTCCTGATGTGGAAAACGACATTCACGAAGCCGAAAAAGAGTATAGACATGGTAATGTTAAAACACTTGACGAAATTCTTGCCACAGAAGAATACACTAAAGTAACCAGGGGAAAAAAGAAAAATGGGGTACAAAGTCGTTCTGCCACGAAGAGTCTCTGATGATCTTAATAGGATTCAAAAGAAATATCGTGACGAGGTTTATGTTGTCCTAAGGAGACTTGAAAAGAGTCCTCTTTTGGGTAAAAAATTATGGGGTCAGTACCAAAAATATCGATCTCTTCGTGTGGGTGAATATCGAATTATTTATCAAGTTAGGGCGTCCGAGCTTGTTGTATTGATTATTAAAATTGGAACTCGTCAGGGAATTTATTAATGGTATTATTCAAGAAAGGAAATTGTGGAGATGTTATCTGCAACATATGAACCCAGAATCATTTGAGAAGAAATTGCATATCGTCCGTGATGTTGAGAATAGGCCTCGTTATGAGGATCTTGAGCTCATCAGACGGCTTGAAAAGGATCTGAGCAGATTCGAATCATTCGTTGGTCTAGCGCCTTTCGGTTCAGTGGTCGGAGGATATGGTGACAGCGATTCCGATATTGATGTGTACATTTTGTATGATAGATCTCCTGATAGTGAAAATAAAGTAAATGACTGTGAGCAATTGATGGAATATAATACTGTGGAATGGCGAAAAGAGTTACAACAGAAGGAGCACAAATTTGTTGATTTCTACTTTTACGATGTGAACCCCGATAATCTGGTAAAGAGTGCACGGCAATGGATTAAAGGCAGAGGTCATCCTGGCGACCACGCTCCTCACGGATTGAGTATAATGACTCGTGTTGTCACGGGCAAAAAAATCGATCAGTATAGACAAATGTGTGCCAAAAAACTTGAAGAGTTCGACCAAAGACAGAGGCAGATGATATCAGATTCGATACTACGCTGCTTATTGACAGAAGACGTACTCAGTTTATCAAAGAGGCAGAAGCGCATGCCAGAATTATCTGCAGCCGAACATCAGAAGATTTTAACTGATCGTGAAAAAATGTGGCGGGATCGCATTGCAAAAATATGGCATTTGAACAACGAATGATGTGTTTGTATTTGCATCGGACACAAAAGTGCCATGGCGCGTGAGAGTTGATTTAGGCAAAGAAAAAAAGCAGTTTTGAGTGATGCTTAGCACTTGAGAATTACTTTTGTCCGAAAAGGGGACACATTATCTTCCATAAACTTTTGACGCTACATTGATCTTGAATTAGAATAATGTCAGGATCATTTTCACGGTATAACAAAAAATAAACTATTATGAATAAAGAGGTAAAATTTCTTTCTGATTACGAACCCGATACAGAGACGGATTTTGATAAACAGATGGCAGGTAAGGCTATTGAACAGGAGCCATCATTTGTAAGAAAGTTTTTACGTCCCGATGGTTCTACGGTAGATTTGAGATTCTACAAAAACCAATTTGGTGGATACTATCTTTCTACTCAGGATAGTCTCGGTGGCGGTCAGCGTTTGCATGGCAATATCGGACCAGAGCCGGAAGATGTAGAAGAGTACGTAAAGATCTGGTCGAAAGGCTTGAAATATAAGGAAATTACGTAGTTGATATAAGAAAGAAGATTGAGTATCCGTGTATAAAAATCCCAAAAACGATGCGAAATATTATTGGACGCAGCATGTGGTTGATAAGATGCGCTACTATGCAATTTCGGAAAATCTGGTGAAGCGTATTATTCGTTTTCCACAGCGCCAGGAAGATGGAATTGCAGAGCGTACCGTTGCTGTTATGCAGGCGGGCCCGAATAAAAAAAAGCCGCAGGAAATCTGGGTTATGTATCAAGAGAAGACATCGACTCGCAATGGTACAAAAACCAAGGGTAATGATCTCATGGAGCAATTTCTGAACAGTCAATCGCAGCAGCAGAAGATCATCATCTCTACATGGCGGTATCCGGGGATTAGTCCCATAGGTAAGCCTCTTGGCGTTCCTGATGATGTTTTGGAAGCATTGGCTGAGCTCAGCATTACAGAATGACGCTGCCGAGCTATACTCTGATCTTTCTTTGTGATATCGTATGGAAGTCTATAGCGACTATATGTCGGGATGTACATACTGCATATAATTGATGTAGACGCACATCATATGAAATTAACAATTATTATTTTATTGGTTGTTGCAGTGCTTGTTGGTACTTTTACGTATATGCAATTTTCAAAAAATAAGGATCAGGTAGGAATCATGTCACCATCACCAACGGTTTCGGATACAGTTATGGCTTCGCCAGAATCGCCCGCGCC
>CAZHOA010000086.1:0-3176 GCA_964534385.1 uncultured Candidatus Saccharibacteria bacterium
TGTCGACGATCGTCATAAAATTGCAGAAACTGCATTTCTGTTCACAGAACGGGATATGGATATAGATATTCAGATCGTTGGTGAACTTGATTTTGGACGGATCAAATGGCGACCTGAGTGGTCTGTATGACCGCGTTGGCGGATAACTATAGATGTAGGGATATAGTTCGTAATTTTCTATTCTCTTGCTTAGATCCATGAGCATGTCTCCTCATTGTGAATGTTCGTTGTGGCTGTATGATATAACATATTATGGTATACGTCAATTGACCGTATATTTTGAAAATGGTAATCAAAGGTAGTTTCTTTGATAACGAGGTTGCCATGATGAACTATACTGGTGTTATCTTAGCTGCGGGGCGCGGTACGCGAATGCAGCCGTTGAGCGAGCGCTATCCAAAACCGATTCTGCCGATTTGCAACAAGCCCTTGATCGAGTATCACATCGAAGCCTTGCGTGATGCCGGTGTCCGGGATATTATCGTTGTCGTCGGTCATTTGAGCCATCACATCGGTGCGGTGCTTGGGTATGGCGAGCGGCTCGGTGTCAAGATTACGTATGTTGAGCAGACTGCTCAGTTGGGTATTGCGCATGCGCTTGGCCAGCTTGAGTCTCGCATTACAGGGCCGTTTTTTGTTTTTTTAGGCGATATTTATTTTCAATCACTTGAGTTGGCTGCGATGATCGAGGTAATGGAAAATACCCCGGCACAGGCAGTGTTAGCGGTCAGGGCTGATACCCCGGAAAATATCCAACGCAACTTTGCAGTCATACAGCATGATGCGCGAGTGACTCATGTCATTGAGAAGCCGCGCTTTCCGCCGAACGATCTCAAGGGGTGCGGTTTGTATCTTTTTGATCAGACTATTTTTGATGCCATACGGCGCACGCCGCGGACGGCAGCGCGTGATGAGTATGAAATTACCGAGGCTATTCAGACGTTGGCAAATGATCACGATGTCCGTATTAGCAGGGCGGCGCAATTCGATATCAACATTACATGCCCGGCAGATTTATTGTCGGCTAATATGTGCGAATTGCAGGCGCGTCAACGGCAATATCTGATCGGTACCAATTGTGAATTACCGTCGGAGAATGCGATGATACTGGATCATGCCGTGATTGGTAATAATGTACGCATGTACGATCCGGTTCATGTTTCTCATTCCGTCATCTTCGATAATGCCGATTGGATGGGTCATATCAACTGCTGGTTTGATCACTGCATTGTGGTTGGTCGTCAGGTTATAACGATACCAAAGGAGAGTGAATGGAAAGACAAAGAGTCTTGATTACGGGCGGAGCCGGTTTCATCGGTAAGCATCTTGCGAGCGCGTTAGCGGATCAGGGACATGATGTCGCTATTCTTGATAAAAATACAGACGGGTTTCTCTATGGTTCCGGGAAATCAGATGCTCGTATTATTGTGCGCCAGTGCGATATGGTACGTGATGCCGATTTCAAATATTTATTGTATCTCTTGCAGCAGACCGATGTTGTTTTTCATCTTGCGGCCCGGGTGACAATACGCGGTTCTATGGAACAATGTCAGGAAGATTTTAAAGATACACTGGTCAGTACGATGCAATTACTTGATGCCATACGCCGGCTCAAGAATCTGAACAAAAACGATGTTAAGAAATTAATTTTCACATCGTCAATGGCGGTGTATGGCGAGTGCCATATCGATAGTGTTGCGGAATACGGTGATATCAATCCGCTGTCATTCTATGGTGTAGCCAAACGTACTGCTGAACAGTATATTCTTTTGGCGGCTCGTGAGCTTGGTTTTAAGCCAGTCATCTTGAGATTGTTCAACACATATGGCCCTGGTCAGGCATACTCGCCTTACATCGGCGTTATCACGATTTTTATCAATCAGCTTTTGCGCGGTGAACGGCCGACTATTTTCGGTGATGGCACTCAGATACGCGATTTTGTGTCAGTGCACGATGTTGTCGATGCGCTTATAAAGAGTATGGAATGGGATCACAATTCATTTGGTATCGCTGAGCCGATATTTAATGTTGGCAGCGGCACAGGCGTAACGGTACAGGATATTGCCGCGATGCTGATTAGGAGAATACGTCCCGATATTGTACCAGTATATATGTCGCGTCAAGCTGGTGAGCTTGAAAGGTCAATCGCCAACATATCACGAGCTCGTGTGATGCTCGGCTATGAACCACGACATACCCTGGCTGACTCACTGGATGAAATTATCGCTGCCGTAGCCAGCACAATTAAAAACCCCTAACGATCAAGTTAGGGTTTTAATTTTGCCACCGCAGGAGGGTACGCTATCTTTTAATGTACATCCGGCGTAGTGGCTTGTATATGTAGTGTTATGGCCTTGAATTGTACATTGTTTTCCTGCTCGTACGATTTTATTGCTTTTGCATCACCCAAAAACACATGTAAGAATGCCGTGTCTTGAGGATGGATTCCATGGTGATCGATCATGATTGTGCCCATGACGCCTTTCTGACTATCAATTACAAAACAGGAAAGGGGTTCTATAATGGCATTGTCTAATTTCTCGTTTAATATTCGAAGTTGTTTTTTCTCCTGTTGTCTGGGTATCCATTTATGCTTCAAGCCACCGCCACAGATTGGATCACCACCAACATGGCTATTGAGAAATGCCGCTTGCATTGGTGTATACTTGCCATGACAACCTACTCTGATATGCTTGAAATCTGTCATAAATACATATTCAAATGTAATTTCAACAAGGATACCATGCGCATTCTCCTGATATGGCATCACAGACAGTGATGTTAAAAATGGTATATCTTTATAGGGCATATAAGCGCTTATGTCGTCATGCTCTATAGTTAGTAGCGCTCTTGTCTGATACATTCTTTCAGTCACAACGCTATGTGGTATTAGGTCGTATTGTTCGAGCTGTTGTGCGATCTGACGACCTTCTCTCGAGATCAGCCATTTTGAATAGGCTGGCCATAAGAATAACTTTGCAATTAGTTCACTGAATGGTCGTGATTCCAATTGAATAACCTCACTTTTTAAAATTGTACTGGGCTTAATTTTACATTATTATTTAAAAATTGTCAATTTTTGCACATGTCGCGCCCCGCTGAATGATGCCTAGTCCCGATACCATCTCCAACCAATCGGCGGAGGCGAACCCTTTTGAGAGACGTCGCTGTGCGAC